>NJDF01000020.1 GCA_002254895.1 Thermoprotei archaeon ex4572_64 | reverse complement strand
AGACTAGTACAGGAAGCTATAGCTGCTATAAAGACTGCATGGATGATTCTTCTAAACATGGCTAATATAAGTGAGAATAAACTTTCAAAAATAATTATTACAGGATCTTTTGGTTCTAAGCTTAAGAAAGATACTATTCTAATTCTGAACTTAATACCTAAAATTAATCCTGAAAGAATAATCTACCTTGGAAACACCGTACTTTCAGGAACTAGGCTAGTACTTAAATCTAGAGGTATATGGGGTGAAGTTAAGAAATTAGCTGAGAATGATAAAGTTAAAGTTATCGAGCTTGCTGAACATGATAATTTCAATAACTTATTTATTGAGAACTTATTCTTCAAGAATTGGAAGTAAGTATTTAAGCTCTAAACAATTCATACACTATACTAGATGTTCAAACCTAGAATTAAGGAGAAGAGATGGAGTGTTGATAAGGAGTTAGAACTTCTAGAGAAGTGGTTTGAAGAGAAGTTATACGAAATTAACATCGACTCTGACAAGCCCATACTCGTAATTGATACTCCTCCTCCCTACTGTAGCGGTAGACCACACATTGGTGGTGTTGCTCACTATGCACATATTGACATGATTGCTCGTGCATATAGAATGTTAGGCTACTGCGTTATCTTTCCATTCTATACAGACAGAAATGGATTACCTGTAGAGGTTCAAGTTGGCTCTGGAATGAAGGTCTAATATATGAAGCTGAAAGACCAACACTATGGTGTCCAAGATGTGGAACAGCCATAGCCGAAGCCGAAATTGAATATATTGAGAAAGAGGCACATCTGAACTACATAAAGTTCTATCTTGAGGAAAACGGCAGATACATAGAAATTGCTACAACAAGACCTGAACTCTTACCTGCATGTGTAGCCATAATCTACAATCCTCAAGATAATAGATATAAGGAGTTGAAAGGTAAGTATGCTAGGGTACCTCTCTTTAACATTAAAGTACCAATACTTGAACATCCAGCAGCCAAACCAGAATTCGGTACTGGCCTCGTAATGATATGCACATTCGGTGATATCAGAGACCTAGCTATAGTTAACGAGTTGAAATTACCTATAAGAATCGTAATTAACGAGAAGGGATTACTAAACGAATACTCAGGTAAATATGCAGGTTTAGAAATCGATAGAGCAAGAGAGACCATAATTAAAGACTTGGAGAGTGAAGGTCTAATTACGAGGAGAGAGAAGATTAAACATAAAGTACCTGTATGTTGGAGATGTAAGACACCTATTGAGATAATAATTACTAAAGAATTCTTTCTAAAACAGCTAGATTTCAAGAGCGAGCTTGTAAGACTTGTTGAAGAGAGAATGGAAGTATATCCACCAGAGTATAAGCAGACCATTCTTGAATGGATAAAGTCTCTAGAATTTGATTGGCCAATATCTAGACGTAGATACTACGGTACGGAAATACCATTATGGTACTGCGTTGAGAATGGTAAGATTAAGGTGCTTGTACCTAAGTCTGGCAAGTACTATAAGCCTTGGAAAGAAGAGCCACCTGATTATTTAAGAGATGAGTGTAAAGGTGAGATTATTGGTGAAACTAGGGTCTTAGATACCTGGTTCGACTCCTCCATATCTTGGATGTATGCTTCAAGATACACTAAGGATAGAACATTCTTCACCAAAGTCTATCCTCAATCAATACTTAGACCACAAGGATATGACATTATTAGGACATGGCTGTACTACTCAATACTTAGAGCATATCTTCTATTTAAGGACGTACCCTTTAAGTACGTCAGAATTAGCGGCATGGGTCTTGACGAGAAAGGTGAAGCTATGCATAAATCTAAAGGAAATATTATTGACCCTGAACCACCAGTCAGTAAGTATGGTGCGGATGCTGTACGTTTTTGGGCAGCAGCATCAGCTAGGTTAGGTAGTGATTACAGATATAGTGAGCACTTAATAAAGACAGGTCACGACTTTATCGTGAAGTTGTGGAATATTGCCAGATTCATCTCAACATTTCCTGAACCAAAAATTGAAGAAGTTAAGTTAACCTTTCTAGACAAGTTAATACTCAATAAGGTTAATAGTATCATCAAGAGAGTCTCTAACTCATATCTAAACTTTGATGTTTATGAGCCAGCATTAATACTCTTCGACTTCACATGGCACGTATTTGCAGATCACTACTTAGAAGCTGTTAAATCTAGAGCATATAATAGAGAGAAACTCTTCAGTGAAGCTGAGCAGAAAGGTGCATGGTACACCCTACACACAGTTCTCAAAGTAATTACTAAACTACTAGCACCTATAATGCCCTTCATAACTGACTACTTATGGAGAGTTCTATACGGCAAGACTATACATAGAGAGCTAATAGATGGTGAGCTATCTGTGGAGAGAATTGAAAATTATGAAGAGATTTTATTAAAATTTATGAAGGTCAATAGCGTAATATGGAAGTTAAAGAATAGGTTAGGTAAGAGCTTGGCAGAGCATTTAAAGGCAGTGATATATGTTCCCAAAGAGTTAGAAATGCTTGTTAAGGAGTTGAAAGTCATGCATAAGATTGAGGATTTAAGGATAGGAAGACCTGAAAATATTGAAGAGTACGAAGTCTTTGATAATGAAATATACATCAAGCTGCAGGAATAGTTAAATAGTTAAACCTATCTAGCTATTTGATGAAAAAGCTCACTTTAAAAATACTCGTAGATAACAATCCAGACCCTCACGGCTTATGTAGAGATGCTTGGGGTTTAAGTATGTACGTTGAGTTTAATAACTTTAAAGTACTCTTTGATACAGGGCCAGATCCTAAAGTACTTCAATACAATGCTGAGAAGTTAGGTATTGATTTATCAAACATTGATTATGTAGTCATTTCTCACGGGCATGGAGATCATACGAGAGGTCTTGAAGCTTTAAGTAAGATTAGGTGTAGAGCAAGTATATACGTACCAAAACATACAAGTGATTACGTTAAGAACTGGATTAAAGATTTAAATTTAAATCTTGTAGAGATTGAACATACAGTAAGCATAGCACCTAACATCACTATCATTGGTGAGTTAGCAGGACCACCCTACGAACAAGCATTAAGTATTAAGTTTCGAAACAATGAGGCAATAATACTTGTAGGTTGTAGTCATCCAGGCATTGATAGAATTGTCGAAAAGGCTATTCATGAGCTCAACATTAAGCCCTACCTAGTTGTTGGTGGTTTTCACATGTGGACAGAGCCTGAATCATATATCGAGAAAATTCTTAACAAGCTAGTAAGTCTTAATGTAGAAAAGATCATACCAATACATTGCAGTGGCTCTACCATCATTGAAGTATGGATGTACACTGATAGTTCTTAAGATATAGTTTAGAGGATTATCAACCTTATCAATACTTTCTTCAAGACTACTCAGTAGCTCAACTTTATCTTCACTCAATATTTTAGAAAAGATACTGTAAGCTTTAACAAGAACTTCACTACTTGGAGGTTTAACCCAAGCTTCACATGGTGGTCTTACAGGTATAGCTAGGTATACCTTCTTAACATTACTTAAGTCTTGTTAAATGTCTTAGAAAATCTCTCAATAGAGTCTAATATATTTTCAAATTTTAAAGCAGAATGTGGTCTATTTATTCTTCTCCAAGTATTTTCATGAACAGTATCTATCTTTAATGATACGTAATCAAATTTTTCAAGATCATCTATAACATCACTTTTCCACAACAGTGACGAGTTGGTAAGTATGGCTAGTGGCTTTTCAAAATCTCTAAGCTTCTCTGCAAGTTCTCCAAGTTGAACATCTAGAGTTGGTTCACCATCTGGAACAAAAGTTATGTAATCAAGCTTAACATTACGTTTAGTCACTTCAAGAACTTCAAGATAGACATCATCAATATTGTAGAATTTCTCTCTATCTATGGTTAGTCTCGTAGTTTTACCGATCTGACAGTATATGCATGAGTATGTACATGCCTTATAGTTAACGTTATTAATGCCTAGTGAAAGTCCAAGTCTTCTAGATTTTACAGGTCCAAACACGTATCTATACTGCACTAGCGGTGAAGTGGTGTTGAGAGTTAATATTTTTTTAATTTTTGATAGAGTTAACTACGTCTTCAATACTTGGTGCATAGTATGTATGTTTCTAGAATAGTATTTACATTAACGTGGCCACTAATTATTGAGTACTTGGCTGAGAGCATATTATCAATTACAGATCTATTCTTCATTTCAGGTCTCGGCTATGAATATATTGCTGTTGTTGGTGTGTGCTCTAACATATTATGGTTTTTAACTATGATCATACTCATCTTTAGTTTAGGTACACAAATAATAGTTTCTCAAGCTTTTGGTGCTAGAAGACTTGACATTATATCACATACCGTAACTTACTCATGCGTATTATCGCTATCCTTCTCTATCGTTACAGTACTTGCACTTCAGTATTTAACTAAACCCTTACTCTCAATAATTACTGGTAATGAATTACTTTCAAATATTGGTAAAGACTATCTCACTATTAGGATTTTTGAACTAATTTTTCTCTCATTGTCATTAATATTTAGTTATACCTTAAAAGGTATGGGAAACACTAGGACTCCTATGATTATTGCACTAATTTCAATAAGTATCAACATTATACTAGATCCAGTACTTATATATGGTCTTTTTGGTCTTCCAAGACTTGGAATTGTGGGTGCAGCTTTAGCTTCATTAAGTTCTATTATCATTATGTCTCTCATATATATTTACATTCTCTTGAGAAATGAGATACCTATTAGTAGGAGTTTTGATAAATTTAAAGAACTTGCTAAGAAAATCCTCAATCTTGGCTTGCCCTCAGGTCTTGAAAGAGTGCTTATAAGTCTCTCATACATTATTTACATATCATTAATTGCTAGATGTGGTGTAGAAGCCTTAACAGCACATCAGATAGGTCTCTCAGTTGAGAGTTTCATATTCATGCTATGTGTAGCTTTCAGCATAGCTTCCTCCGTACTTGTTGGTCAAAGAGTTGGTAGTGATGATATTGTTGGTGCTAGATTAGTGGCTATGGAGTGTGCTAAGTTATCTGTAAAGTTCATGGCCATTACAGGAGTACTACTAGTCACTATATCGCCATTAATTCCTAAAGTTTTTACAAGTAATGAGTATGTTATTTACTTAACCATGACGTATCTAATACTTGCAGGACTTAGTGAACCTGGTTTAGCTTTAATCTTTACTTTTGCAGGTGCTTATAGAGGTGCAGGATCACCTACTCTATCCATGATTCTAAATGTTGCTGGCTTTTGGATATATAGAATACCTCTAACAGTAATACTCATAGAGATCATGAGCGTTTTGGGTGCATGGATTGCCATGTTCATAGATGTATATTTGAGAGGTTTAACCTTCTACGTAGTATTTAATAAGTATTTCGAGAGTAGAATTGTAAGAAAGAGAGTTTAGAAAGCTGAAACGCAATTCTTATAAACTTCTAGTAGGAAAATTTCGAGACAATGAGTATTAATGAGTCAAGTACTTCAGATATAAATGAGATTGTTAAACTTGAAGATGAAACTGAAGACATCGATAAGCACATTAGAAGAACTTCTAAGATATTAAAGATACACTTCCTAGAGACATACATTAATAGTCTTGGTAAAGGACCTTTCTCACTTAAAAATTCTCAGTTAAGTATTGACTTAAACACCTTTAAGGAGGTAACTATAGGGAGAGCACCTGACAATATCATAGTCATTCCAGACCCTACAGTCTCTAGAAGACATGCCTTACTCACTATACTTCCTAACAATGAAGTTTTAATTAAAGATTTAGGCAGTAAGAATGGTACGTACGTCTTGAGTAATGGAGTTTTCAGAAAAGTCAGTGAGTATAGATTTAGTAAAGAAATCATTGTTAGACTAGGCTTCTATACTGTCATTAAGTTTGTTCTCGACAAAGTCTCTCCATGACTTTAAGAATTTCATCAATACTAGGTCTCTGACTTGGATCATCACTTAAACATCTAAGTATGATATAATCAAGTTCTTGAGAAATATCACTTCTAGTATCTGTTACTGAAGGTATGGTAGAACCTTTCAATTTATATACTTGAGGATTAATTCCTGTAAGCATTTCGTAAAGTACACAACCTAGTGAGTAAATATCTGACTCAAGTCTAGCCTTACCTTTAAGAACTTCAGGTGCTGCATAACCTATAGAGAATTGAGTCACAGTATCTGACTCAAGTGTTAAAATTCTTGAAGCACCTAAGTCACAGAGTTTAACTTCTCTATCTCTAGTTATTAAGATATTTTCAGGCTTAATATCTAGATGAGCAATACCTAACATATGTAAGTCCTTAATGGCCTTTAGGAGTTCAATAGAGACTCTACAGAAATTTCTCAAATCAAAGCGACGTTCAAGCCTTAAGTAATTTCTTAACGAAATGCCATCAACATACTCCATAACGACGTATGGTGGATCATCTAAGTAATCTCTAATTGATATGCGTGACTTTCCATCAGTAGGTGGTGTATGTACCTCATAGACTTTAACAATTCTTGAAGAATTTACAAGTAAGTACTTACTCATTTCTTTTCTAAAATTGTCGATAACGTTTAAATCAAGAGCTAGAGATTTACCAAACCTACTTCTTTCTCTAAGGACTTTAATGGCATACACTCTACCACTTTCATCTCTACCCTTAAGAACGTAACTAAAACCTCCGGTAGCTACTATCTTTTCAATAAAGTACTTACCACCAAGCCATGCCTGTAACCATGCATGTGGTGGTCTATACCCCTCCCTATATCTAATCTTAACACCTAAGTACGTATTTGGCAGTATTGAGATTAAGAACGACAATTCTGACAAAGAGAGAAGTGGATTTGCTGTTAGTGTGATTAGTGAGATGAGAATTATCTTAATAAGAGATAAGTATCTAAGCATCTTTCTACCTTTCATACATGAATCTATGAGGAAGGGTATGGATAGAGTTGAAAGAAGTAGTAAGATAGAGTTCTTAGTAAACATATATATTGGTAAGAGAGTAGTCACGTAGATACACATGAGCAAGTAAAATCTACTACTCTCAATACCACTAGCTTTAAAATTGAATCCACTAATTAAGGATAGGGTGAAGAGAGTCATTATGTGAGAGTAAAGTAGTATGCTAGTCATGAAGTACTTACTCAAAATGTAACTCGCTACAAGTATGGATAGGTATAGAATCACTAACACGTGTTGAATAGTTCTTCTCAATCTTGCTAAAGTATATAGAAGTACTACACCTAAGATGTTTGTAAAGATCACCTCAATTTTTGAGATAATTACTGAATATATTGATAATAATGTTGATAATAATATGAATATCAAGAATACCCACCTATAGACATCACAAGAGCTTGAAAGTAAGTCATTACTTAACAGCATACCCATACATAAAGGTAAGGAAAGTAAGGCAGTGCAGAGAGGTAGACCTAATATGTGTGCAAGTACTAGAGACAGAACTAGAGTAAGAAGTACTACTATAATGATGTTAAGACGCATAATACTTGATTTATCTTGTATGTATTTTTAAACTACACTTTCTTCTAGAGCCATCAATGCTGAGGCATATGCTGGTAAGATGTTTGATACTTTCTTACCAAGAGCATCATCAATACTTATAATCTCTTTAAATCCTGCTCTTCTAGCTGCTTCTTTAACGAGAAACTCTCCAAGACCGACAGTGTAGACTTTAAAGTTATCAGGATCTACACCCATACTTGCAATTCTAGATCTTATCTGCATAAGTGCTTCAAATATCTTGAATATCTGCACTTCCTGTACATACCTTGCAATCTCTCTAATCTCATACTCATTCAAGAGTTCAGCATCTGCACAAGGCACTCTTGCAATTCTAGCATAAGCTTCTCTTAAACTTCTACCTCTACCATTAGCTGTCTCTGTAGTATAGTCTTGCTCAGCAATATTACCTAACACTAAATGTACATCACCGGTAAGTGCAAACTTTTCAGCACATACACGTGTATAATATCCTTTAAAAGGTACTTTATCAACAAGGGTTGCAATGTTAGTTCTAAGTATGCCAGTATATACTAGCTCTCCATGTATAAGCTTTTCAGGATCTGTATATCCTCTAATGTCGATCTTACCATTAATGACAATGACAATACTTGTAGATGTACTACCAATATCAATCATAATACCATTGCTACATAATTTCTTAAGTAACCACGCATTGGCAGCCCAATTAGTTGCAGCATATTTGATAGGTTCTCTAAGTAAATCTTCTAAACTACCTAGACTACAGTTAGTGTTTACGAAAAATACATCTTTAGCATCATGAAAAACTTTTAAGACAGTCTTAGCGACGTGTATTACACCCTCACTCTTAACGTTATAGACATCACAAAGTTCTGCCGTCATGCATGTTGAAACTACATAACTACTACTCCTCACATGACTGTAGATCTCGTGAAGTATGTCCTTTAAAGCTTCCTTACCGACAATCCATAATGGAAAGTATTTTCTAAAACAGAACAGTACATTACTTTTAGAATCAATAATTACTGCCTTAACATTAGCACCACCAATATCTAAACCTAAAACGTAACTCATGATATACTACTATAACTACTACTTAATGAAGTTATAAAGTATGTTTCTCCACAATTAACGTTTAAGCATGCTCACGAAATAATTATAGCATTAGTACGTAATACTG
>NJDF01000019.1 GCA_002254895.1 Thermoprotei archaeon ex4572_64 | reverse complement strand
CTTGTCATATTCTTTAAGATACCGAACAGCCTCATATGCCTTATTCACTGTGGGTGTTATTGCTGAGATACCTATAATGTCTGGATGCCATGTTTTGACTTCATTCATGAAATCCTTAACGTTAAGTCCTAAAGTTGTTGAGTCGAGAATTTTAACCTTATATCCATGTTCCTCAAGTACAGCTCCAATCCATGCTAAACCTAGTGGTGGTGCTTTAACACCAAGAACTTTATAAATTTCAAGTTTCTCAGTTTCAGGAGGAGTTGCAAGTAATATTCTTATCATACCTTAACCATCTCTTTATAAAGGCTAGTGGTTATCTTAAGTACATGAACTTTCTGCCACAATTCTATCCAGTACTTTCTACAATATATGCATCCAGGATCAGATTGTAGAGGATCATTATAGTATGCGTATGCCCTAGCTCTACAACCACCACAAACATCTCTAAATTTACATACTCTACACACACCTTTAAGTTTAGTTCTATCTCTTAAACTATTGAGTAGTGAGTGTTCTTTCCAAATTTTACTAAAACCTTCTCTTCTAACGCTTCCTAAAGGTATGGGCATAAAAACGCAAGGCGTTACTATGCCGTTAGGTTCTATTGCAGCATATACTCTACCAGCACCACAANATGGGCATAAAAACGCAAGGCGTTACTATGCCGTTAGGTTCTATTGCAGCATATACTCTACCAGCACCACAACCACCAATAAACTCAACTACAGCTTTATGAATTATTGAATCTAAAACTGGTGTGAAGTGTGTTGGTGATACATATCTGCCACTACTTTCCTGAACAACAACTCTGCCATATTGTGGTGCTGTAGATACAATTTCAATCTTTCTCTTTAAAGCTTCTCTATACAGTAATTTAAGTACTTCTTCACGCTCTTCAGGACTTAAGTCGAGATATATGTTCTCCTTACCTCTACCCACTGGTACGAAGTTGAAAAATACTACTCTCTTAACACTTAAACTCTCCGCTAAATCTAGAATGTTCTCTATATCATCAATATTCATCTTAGTTACTGTTGTTGCAATAGCTGTAGTAATGCCATACTTTACACAGTTTTCAACACCTTTAACGGCTTTTCTCCACGCATTCTTAACACCTCTAAACTTATCGTGAATTTCTGGTTTTGAAGAATCTAGACTTATCTCAACATATTTAATACCTGCCTTTTTAGTTTTTAAAGTGAATTCTTCACTTGCAAAGGCAATACCATTAGTAGCAACAGCTGCATACATGCCTCTACTACTAATTTCATGAATAATAGTTAAGAAGTCTGGATGTATTGTTGGTTCACCACCACTTAAAGCAATTCCACAAACATACATGGAGTCAAGTTCATCAATGACTTTTAACTTTTCTTTAAGTGTCAACTCGTCTGGTAATGGTTTATCAGCCTTTTGATAACAATGCATACACTTCAAGTTACACATATTTGTGAAATTCCAAACTACAAAGAATGGTGCATGTAGTTTAAATGGTACTTTAAAACCATGTTCAGCTATAGTTTTGAGCATAAGTATGATACCTCTCCTTACAGATGAATCTCTAAGCATATTCTTAACTAGCTCTTCATCCGTTCTCAAGACTGCGAGTGAAAATTTTAGCCATAGATTGAAGAGTTCACTCATTAAGTGAGTAGTTAGTGAGCATCTTAAAGGTAGACCTGCATATAATGCAAATAGATCATCAATAAGTACTCTCTTCTCACCATTTATGAGATACTCTTTAGTTAATGCTTTAAAGATGATTAGACTACTTAATCTGTTACTTGTACTTAATCTTAATAGAGCTAGAAAGCTACTCAACCCTCTACTCATAACGTCATCTATACTCTTCTAGATATTCTAAATAATTCTAACGTAATGTTCTGCTACTTAACTGCTTAAAGTATCTTGATGTGCATTACGTAATTTAATTATCGTCTACTGTTAATTGAGTAATTGTTAATTGTTAAAGAGTTCTAATGTGCTTTATGAACAGCTTCACCTCACTTAACCTATTTATCTGCAATACATCTCTTAACACATCATTATACGTTATCATTCCATTAATGACATCATTTAGATCAATCATTACTTGTCTAAAATCAGCTTCACCTCTATAGTATTTGACCAACTCTTGAACAAGTCTTACAAGATTGTTAACTAACTCCTCATCGCCAATATCTATGAGCTTTTTCAATAGGTACACTAAGTTTATACGCATATAGTTTAGTCTATTTACATAACCTTCAAGATATGCATAAAGCATATTAGTATTCGTGACACTTACGCACTCTACTGAATCACAATCTACGTTTGTGACACCTATTCTGTAACTTTTTGCAATATTTACACTGCCCTTAACTACTCTTAAAAGTATGGCAAATCTTGAGAGTTTATTATCGAAGAAGAACCACCTCCTCTCATAACCATTTAGAAACTTCTTGATTCTCTTCCAAAACTTTCTAATCAGTAATTTATCACTTGTCGGTAAAGTCTTTGAAGTTATTATTGGCGTATCTATGCAGTGAAGATTAAGCTTAGAACACAACTTAGCTTTTGAGTAAAGTTCCTGTATTAAGTAATCTGGAAGATATTTATCATCAACTATGCACTTCTTAAAGAGTTCGTAACTAGTGCTCATTATTTCATCAATACTTTAAAGAGACAGCCTTAAAGCCTTTACTTCACGTTAAAGATCGTCGAGGATTCTAGCCATTAGGTACGCATCCTCACCATCATGATAGTAACCTCTAATAACGTTTATGATTTGAAAGTTAAGTTTTTTGTATAGATTGATCGCGGGCATGTTTGAGACTCTGACTTCTAAATATACTTCACTTGCATCGTAGTGATGTTTTAATGATCTTAAAGCTCTAAGTAGTAAGTTATAGCCAATACCTATTCTTCTAACTTCGGGAAGCACACCAATAGATATTATATGTCCCTTCTTCACAGGAACCATCTTTTTAAAGTTTGACCATCCAAACTCTACTCTAGACATTATGTAACCAACAACTTTACCATCAAGTTCTGCAACAATGAAGGCTTTAGGAAAATTTACATGATGCTCCATGAAGAAGAATTCTGGATAATTTTCAGGAAGTACTGCTCTATTTATATGTACAACACTTGCTAAATCGTGAACACGAAATTCTCTTAAAATATATACCTTACCAGATCTACTTCTTATCAATTCTTCACCATCAATACTTTTAGTAATCTCTTGAATAGCGTACATGGTTTTAAATCATTGAATGTATTATTTAAGGTTTCTCTCAAGAATAGTGAAGATTATGTATAGTGTTATGCCAACAAGTATTAAGAGAATGAGAGGTAAGGGACCATAACCTGTACTCATAAAGATAGACTTTATGATGAGATTTACTAAACCAACATATGGTATAGATACGAGGACTACACCTATAATGTTATCTGAATCTACACTCCACGGATCAGTTCTTGGATTTGCATCACCCTTAGTAACTACTACACATTCATTAGGATTTAGAACTCTCACAACTCTATGAACTATGTACTCACTTATGGGTCCTCTATAGATGATAACTTTTCCAAGTAGGTCACAATCATTAACATTACCAATGATTACTACATCTCCAAGTCTAAGTACTGGTTCCATACTGTAACTTCCAACTACGGCCCATGGTGTTACTGTCCTTACTTTAAGTGATACTAGTACAACTATGAAGAGTATGGTCAGCACCGTTAATGCTATAATGTCTGATATCTTCACGATTCAAGATTGTATTTCTACACTTTTTATAGTATTCTAAAGTATGTTGAGAAAGGTTTTTATAGAAGTGCAAAGCTTCCCATCTTAATGTCTCAGCCTCAACAAAGAGCTGGTGCTCCCGTTCTCATACTTAAGGAGGGTTCACAAAGAACAACAGGTGCTGATGCGAGAAGAAACAACATAATGGCTGCTAAAGTTATTGGTGAAATCTTATCAACAAGTCTTGGACCTAGAGGTATGGATAAGCTCTTAATTGATGCTTTTGGAGATGTAACAATTACAGGTGATGGCGCAACCATTCTTAAAGAGATGGAAGTACAGCATCCAGCTGCTAAGCTTCTTGTTGAAGTTGCTAAAGCAATGGATGTAGAAGTTGGTGATGGAACAACAACAGCAGTAGTACTTGCAAGTAAACTATTAGAGTATGCAGAACCACTACTTGAGGAAGGTATTCACCCAACACTCATCATCGATGGCTACAAAAAGGCTATGGAGTTTGCTTTAAAGATTGCTGATGAAATTGCACAACCAATAGATGTAGTAAAGAGTGAAGAGCTTTTAAGAGTTGCATCCAATGCACTTAGTAGTAAAGTCGTTGCTGAAGCTAGAGACCACCTAGCCAAGCTATGTATAGAAGCAGCTCAAACAGCTGCAGAAACAATTAATGGAAAATTCAACCTAGATCTTGACTGGGTCAAGATTGAGAAGAAGAAAGGAAAATCACTCTTCGAAACTCAACTCATTAAGGGTGTAGTTCTCGATAAGGAGGTCGTTCATCCAGGAATGCCTAAGAGAATTGTTAATGCTAAGATAGCACTACTAGACTGCCCACTAGAGATTGAGAAGCCAGAATGGTCATCTAAGATATCAGTTACGTCACCACAACAGATAAGGGCCTTTCTTGAAGAGGAGGCGAACATTCTTAGAAGCTATGTAGATAGATTAGTACAGATTGGTGCTAACGTAGTAATTACACAGAAAGGTATGGATGAGATAGCACAGCACTACCTAGCTAAGAAGGGCATTATGGGTGTTAGAAGAGTTAAGAGAAGTGATATTGAGAAGATAGCTAAAGCAACAGGTGCTAAGATAATTACAAGCCTAAAAGATATTAAACCAGAAGATTTAGGAAGTGCTGGACTTGTCGAAGAGAGAAAAGTTGGTGAGGAGAAAATGATATTCATTGAGCAATGTCCCAATCCAAGAGCAGTAACGATATTAGTTAGAGGTGCAGCTGATAGAATTCTTGATGAAGCTGAGAGAAGCATACAGGATGGACTTCACGTAGTTAGAGACCTATATAGAGAGCCAAAGGTAGTTCCTGGTGGTGGTGCTTTTGAGATAGAGATTGCTAGAAGGATTAGAGAGTGGGGTAGAAGGTTACCAGGTAAAGAACAACTTGCAGTACTCAAATTTGCAGAAGCTTTAGAGCACATACCGACAATACTAGCCTTAACAGCTGGTTTAGACCCAGTAGATGCACTTGCTGAATTAAGAAGAAAACATGATGCAGGTGAAATTGATGTAGGCATAGACGTTCTTGGAGGTAAAATTACGAGAATGTCTGAACTAAACGTTCTAGATCCACTACTAGTTAAGAAGCAGGTAATAAAGTCAGCTACTGAAGCTGCTATAATGGTGTTAAGAATCGATGATGTAATAGCTGCAGGACAAACAAAGGCTTCAGGCAAAACTAGAGAGACAGGAATTCCTAAGAAGGAAGAGGAAGAAGAGAAGAAATAATCTAACGTCTTAAAAATATTCACCTCCTAAAAATTCTTAAAAACTCTAAAAACTATCAATTTTACTCCATGTCTTCTCGGGAAGTTTTAGAAAAAGAAGTTCAAGTAGTTGAAGATAGATTGTCACAAATTGTTAAGCTAATTGAAGATTTGAAGAGTAGAAAAGCACCTTACCCACCAAGACTCACTAAATACGAGATTGCTAGAATCGTAGCTGCCAGAGCTAAACAGTTAGCTAATGGTGCAAAACCACTAGTGGATACTAGTAAGTTAGACTCCAAAGATCCAGTAATTATAGCTCTTCAAGAGCTTAAAGAAGGAAAGTTACCAATAATTGTAATTAGAACTTTACCTAACGGTAAGAAAGTTGAAGTTTCTGTTAAGGAGTTATTGACAAAGTATGAAATTTTTACATCTAAAATTCTTGCTTAACTATCTCTATCTTTCCATTACTTAATTTAATCTCAACGTAATCTCCTACATCAACTTTTCCCAAATTTTCAATTTCATCCTCGCTTAACCATATGGTAACTCTAGGTATAGGAACTTTACCACTAAATAGCGGTCCCGTTATTGGCATGGAGCGTAGTAATTGATGTACTAGTGGAACAACTTCTCTAGCAATTCTGGCAACCTCGTCAGAACCTGTAACCACGGGTCCCGGTACCTCTTTCTCCTCAACAATGTCAAGTTTAATTAACTTATTGCCTAGTGGATCGTAGACAACAGTTTTACTTGAAATATATCCCTTAATGCTCATCATTTTTATCAAACTAAGACTTACTTAACATATTTATTAACCTTATTGAGAATTGTTGAATAAGTTGTGAGGTGAGATATCGTTATTGGCTTTAGGTGCTATTCAGGAAAAAAGTTTAAAACATTTCTATCTCTTTTAAGTTCTCTTCTACTACGCTTCAATCTACGCTCTTTCTAAGACTATCTCTATAGCGGCTACAGTTCTTTCTTTTCCTGCTTGTCCACCTATTCTATCACTTATTAACTTCACATCAGCTATCTTTACCTGATTTGGAAGGAATCTATCTCTTACCATTACTGCTGTTGATACTGCTCTAGCAATTGCTGCACCTCTAGCCTTAAGTATCACTCTCTTACTACCAGCATTAAACTGCATTACAGTAGCAATAACATAGTTAGTTGTTGGCTTCTTACCAACAAGTATAGTTGCTTCTGCACTAGCCATATTTTCACCGTTGCATCTTCCTTCTCCAACCTATTTAAAAATATTACCCTAATAGGTCTTATCATTTTGAAGTTTAACTTTAGGACTGTTCTCGGTAAGTATATTTAAAGTTATTTTGATAGTTTTAGAATACCTTTTCTAGCAATTAATATTGCTGATACTGACAATATATGCCGAAGGTTTTATATGAAACTTTCTTTCTAAACTAAATTAGTGACTTATTGGTGTGTGAGGGAGAGATT
>NJDF01000018.1 GCA_002254895.1 Thermoprotei archaeon ex4572_64 | reverse complement strand
ATAACTAAAACCTGATCTGAATATTCTGCATCTTCAGTTATATGTGTGGATACTAACACTGTCTTTCCATTACGTGCAGTACTTCTCATAAACTCAATAAGTTCAATTCTAACTTTCAAATCAAGTCCAGTTGTTGGTTCGTCCATAATCACAACTTCAGGATCATGTATAAGTGCCATGGCTATAGATAATCTACGCTTATAACCACCCGATAACTTACCTGCAAGTTTATTCTTGTACTCTTCAAGATTGAGAAGTTCTAATACTTGCTTCATTCTTCTTCTAAATTCAACCTTACTTAAACCGTAAAGAGAAGCCATGTATGATAAGTTTTCCTGAACTGTAAGGTATTCCCAAACACCATACTCTTGAGGAACAAATCCAAGAATTTTCTTAACCTTACTTAACGATCTCCAAACATCAATACCACTAACAATTACTCTACCTTTGCTTGGAGGTAAAATACCGGCAATAATGTTTAGTAGAGTTGATTTACCTGCACCATTAGGTCCAAGTAGTACTGCAAATACTTCACGATCTAGATTGAAAGAGACATCATCAACAGCAATAACATTATTATCATAGATTTTTGTTAAATTTTGTACTTCAATCATGTAGACAAAGACTATAATCTCTCTTTAAGTTTTTCTTAATCTTGAACAGAAATGTTGATCAGATCTACCTTACCCTGACGTACTTAAGAATAACTTCATTCCCACACTCACATAAGGCTATATTTGTAAGTTTAAATTTTGGACACTCATGTACTGTTTTGAAGCCTTCGCCTTGAAAGACACTAATACCTGCTCCGAAAATGTATGGTGTAACTGTTATTCTCATTTCATCAATAAGATCTTGCTTAATTAAGTACCAATTAAGAGTACCACCACCTTCAACTAAAACTTTCCTAATATTCAACTCTACGTACAACTTTTCAAGAACTTCTTTAAGATCTATTACTTCACCATTCACCATCCAGACAATGACGTTCTTACTTTTCAACTTCTCAATCATACTTAAAGGAGCTTTTCTTGAAGTAATTACGAGAGTCTTTGCCTTAGTTGTATTTAATATCTTAGCATTTAATGGTATTCTTAACCTACCATCAATAACTACTCTTAAAGGATTCTTGCCCTTAACGTATCTGACAGTCAATTCTGGATTATCAGTAATGACTGTGTTGGCACCAACCATTACAGCATCAACGTTTGCTCTAAGTTCGTGAAGTCTCTTTAAATCATATGGACAAGAGAGTTTTGAATATCTTGTAATACTTGCAATTCTGCCATCAATAGTGACTGCACATGCTAGAATTAAGTATGGTTTAAGTGCTGTGACCATATCTGACTCTATAAGCAGTTACTGAGTGTTGACTGAACATTGTTATGAATCCTCTAGCCTCCTCATCACTTGGATACCAACCTTTAGCATAATCAGCAATTTCCTTACTATAACTTGCGTATACTCCTTCTCTACCCACAATCATTAATGATCCTTTATATAGTTTAAGCTTTACAGTGCCTGTAATCCATCTATTAAGTTCATCTATTAACTTGTCAAGTTCTTGTCTTAAAGGTTCAATCCAGAGACCTTGATAGACAAGGTCACTCCAAACCATATCAACATATTGCTTAAATCTCCATTCATGTGGTGTGTATGTTATTTTTTCAAGATCTTGATGAGCTTCAATTATGCTTAAGGCTGCTGGAGCTTCATATACTTCTCTTGACTTAAAACCAACCACTCTATTCTCTATGTGATCAATAATGCCATAACCATAAGAGCCAGCTATTCTATTCATTAATTGAATGATTCTTAAAAGATTTACCTTCTCACCATTAATTTTTATAGGAAGACCTCTTTCAAACTCTAATTCAATATATTCAACCTTATCAGGCACTTTTCTTGAAGGTACTACCCATTTAAGAGCGTCTTCAGGTACTTCATTCATAGGGTCATCAAGTTCAGAACCTTCAATACTTCTAGACCATAAATTCTCATCAATACTAAATCTCTTATGTATTTCAGGTATTGGTATTCCGTGCTTTCTCGCATATTCAATTTCTTCACTACGAGTCATGCCCCAAATCCTGACAGGTGTTATTATTTTCAATTCTGGAGCTAATGCCTTGATAGTGATGTCAAATCTAACTTGATCATTACCTTTAGATGTACATCCGTGAGCAATAGCATCAGCAGCTTCTCTCTTAGCTATCTCTACAACTTTCTCAGCAATTAATGGTCTTGCAAGTGAAGTACCTAGTGGATACTTCTTCTCATATAGAGCATTTGCCTTGATGGCTTTAGCTATGTAATTATTTACAAACTCTTCCTTAGCATCTATAGTGTAGTGTCTAACTGCACCGATCTTATATGCACGTTCTTCAATTTCTTTAAAATCCTCTTCTTGACCAACATCAACAGTTACAGTAATCACTTCACAACCATACTTCTCAATAAGCCACTTAATGGCTACAGAAGTATCAAGACCACCAGAATATGCAAGAACAATCCTACCAATCCTACTCATAAAATGCAGAAAAGCAAGTAATATTAAAACATTACTAAAGCGTAAATGCTTTGAAAAGAAGAAGTGAATTTATTAATTAAGAGCTACAAGACAAATTAATTACTAGAAGTTCATCCTAAAAACACTCTTAACCATCCTGAAGGGTAGTGAAAAGTTATCTCAATGAGAAAGTCTATTAGGAACTTCATATTCAAGAATTAAGTACATCCCAATAACAGAACCTCAAGCTGAAATCCTTAAAAATTCTTAATAATTACGATTCTTTCAAAGCGGTGCCCCGGTAGCTCAGTCTGGTAGAGCGCCTCACTGGTAATGAGGAGGTCCCGGGTTCAAATCCCGGCCGGGGCTCCAAAATCTCTGGCTTGAACATGTTTAAGGAGGTGAATGTGGAGTTTAAATTACTAGGTGTTAGAATGCTTATTTATGATTTTAACTTTCATGTATAATAAGTCAATGTATGGCTTCTCAAGATATGTAGTTATTATGGGTTCTGAATTTACTTGTAAAGGTTAGACTTACAGTTGCAGCATGTATGATCTTAATGAACATCCATGCATGATTCGGGATGGTGAGTCTTTCTCTCGATAAGTTTTATGAATTTACTATCGATTCAGCACCTCTGACCTTCTTCACTACTTCTGTTTCCGACATGCTCATCACTTGTAAGTACTACTCAAACCTAGTTTTAAAAACTGTATTATCATTTCTTCAGTGATGAGTATTAACTTTAAATCACTACTTATAGATCTTGCTAGAAGTGCTGGACTTATAGTTAAATCTAAGTTACATTCATTATCGTCAAGAGATATCATTTGTAGATCAGTAGATGATGTTACTAGAAGAATTGATTTAGAAATTGAGAATTACGTAATTGAGAAGATAAGAAGTGAAAATGTAGACTCTATAGTACTTACTGAAGAGAGAGGCATGGTGAGAATTGGAGAATACCCTAAGTACATATTCATTATTGATCCTCTAGATGGATCTTTAAACTTCACTCTAAAGATACCATACTACACCATATCAATAGCTGTAGCTAATTATCGTGAAAATTCAACTTTAAGCGATATTTTTGCAGGTATTGTTTATGATATTTCTAGAGACACCATATACTATGCTGATAATTATGAAATCATTAATCTTGAAAAACTGAGCGTTGAGTTAGAAAAACCTGTAATCTCATTATACTCAAACTTTGATGAGAAAACCTTACTAAAACTTTCAAGACTATATAAAATTCTTGAAAGTTTTAAAGTTAGAACTTTAGGTTCTGCAAGTCTTGAAATGGTGATGAGTGTTAAGAATGTATTTTCAGCTTTTCTAGATGTTAGAGGTAAGTTGAGAATTTACGATATTGCAGCATCATACATAATTGCTAAGAAATGTAGAACAATAGTGCTAAATCCGAATGGTCAATCTCTAGATCATGTAAAACTTTTTGAAAAACCTAGACTAAACATCTTAATGACAAATAATGAAGATATTGCTAGGAAAATAATTGATGTATTTAGGGGAGAGTGAAAGTTTTACTATACTCAATGAATAATTACTTAATAATCTTTTAAAGATCTAATAAAGAAACGTAAACGCATGCTGAAAATTAAGTTAAATTTTCAATGTCCAAGATGTAATTCAAACATGTACCTAACTGAAAGTAGTAGAAAAATCTCATTAAGATGTTATAGGTGTAAATTAAGTGTTGAAGTTTCTTTAAGAGATATTCGTAATAGAGTAGTTAAAGGTAATATTCTCAACTGGTGTGGAATGATGAGACAACTCTACAGTACCTATTTAGAACTCTATCATGATTAGATGGTGCTATAGTACTTTTGCGCAATATTGACTAAGTAATTGAAAAGTAGTGGTAAGCCTACAGCATCTACATTACTTGCAATCCACACTTCATCGCCATTTATGGACAAGTATAAGCTTGTAATTATTATTAATGCTAAATAACCTCTGAGATACATATTTTCAAGAGGAATATAGTAAAGAGGTAATAGACTAGGTAGTCTTAGAAAGATCTCACTAATGTAGTTATACACACTACTAATATCTAAACTTAAAATATCATAAAGATTTGGTCTCAACTTGTACATTCTTGAATTAACATGGTCGTATATGACTATGTTGTCTGGAAAGAGCTCCTTTAATACTCTATTTACAGCTTTAAGAACTATGTGATTATTGATAACTAAGTCTTTGTAGTTGAAGTTTGTGTTGAAGTTTAAATCATTACTGTTAAGTATTATTTTCTTAATTCTCAACTGCACTGAAATTATTGTAGATACTAGTTCTTGAATGTTGGTACTACTTTTTAACATTCTACACAACTCCTCATTAATCTTTGAGACTACATTGTACTTAATAATCATTGGTGAGTAAACTACCTTGCCACGTTTAACAAATAGAATTACAGGTTTATCAAGGTCTGGCAACACGTTTATAAAATCATTTTCACAACTTTTCACATCTCTAATAACTGAGGTAGTTTAAGTTCTTTAGCTTTTCTTAACAATCTCTCATATTCACTTCTAGATAATTGTACCGACCCTCTACAGCATAATCCACACCTACTACAATAGAAGTAGTGTGGAATCTTTGTTGTTAATACATACCTCATATGCTGAACTATTTGTGTAAAAGTATTAAATAGAGTGTCTCCTTAACAATTATTGAAGTGAATATATTAAGTGTTGAGGAGATAAGTAGAAAGTACTTGACGCTTACTTTCTAATTAAGGATGTTGAAATTATCGATGTGAAGGTTGAGAATGATGAAGTGGTAGGCATTAGAATTAAGATACCTTCAGAACATAGAAGAGATACTTATCACTACGTCACAGTTGGTCTTTACGGCTTCAAATGTACTTGTGAAGCCTGTACCATAAGGAAGGTAGTGTGTAAGCACGTAATTGTAGCATTAAGTATGTGGCATTTAATCATGATTGTTAAGTATGGTAGAGAATTAAATCTTGAGAAAATTAAGTGGTTGAGAAGAGATGGAAATTTTAAAGAAGTTGAGAGAAGCTTATGAGCAGATCGCCAAAGTCTTTCAAGAGTCCAGAGTTGAAGCTTGGATTGAGGAGTTGTCACTAATTCCTGAAGAAAAGTACAACATCGTGATTGATTTAGGCTGTGGTTGTGGTGCAAATGTTAGATACTTAGCGAGAAAACTAAGATATAGACTATATCTAGGCTGTGACTTCTCAATAAATATTTTGAGTAAAGTTAAGGATTTAAACATTGATTTAATTTGCTGTTGCATAACGCACTTACCTTTTAAATCTAGATGTGCAGACCTAGCACTAATAATAGCGACACTACATCACGTACCTGAAAAGAGTTTGAGACTAAATGTACTTAAGCAAGTAGCTGAATTGTTGAGAGATAAAGGATTGATGTTAGTAACTGTATGGGGTGTTGAATCTAAGATCAGAAGAGGTTTATGGTTAAGTACTCAAGACGTTATTATTCCCTGGTCTTGGGGTTTAGAAAGAGAAGTACATAGATACTATCACCTGTACACACTTAATGAACTTATTGATGAAATTTTAAGTGCAGGATTTAAGATAATTCAAGCAAAGACAGTGTTTAGAGGTGGTAATGCTAATCATGTAGTTCTAGCTTTAAATGATTAGTGAAGTAGTAAGGTTAAGAGGATGAGTAAACAATGATGCGTAATTTTTAAAGTCACACTAATAGACACCTTAATAACTTAGGGGGTTGAGATTGCTTTAGAAACCCCCGTAGATAAGGTTAGGTATGTTAGAATCCTAGACACTACTTTAAGAGATGGTGAGCAGATGGTAAACGTATCTTTTAAATGTGAAGATAAGGTAAGAATTGCACTTGCACTTGATGATCTAGGTGTTGACTCTATTGAAGCTGGTTTTCCTACAGTTAGTGAAGGTGAGTTTAAAGCTGTTAAAGAAATCTCTAAGGAAGTAGTTAATTCTGAAGTTGTAGCTTTATGTAGATCAGATATTAAAGACATCGAGAAAGCACTTGATGCTGATGTTGATGCAGTACACATCTTCATAGCAACATCAGATATTCACTTAAAGTACAAGTTAAAAATTTCTAGAGAAGATGCGTTGAAAAGAGCTACAAAGGCAGTAGAGTATGCGAAAAGTCATGGATTAATAGTTGAGTTTAGTGCTGAAGATGCAACAAGAACTGAGTGGAATTTTCTTGTCAACTTCTTTCAAGAAATTGTAAATGCAGGTGCAGATAGACTAGACATTGCCGATACTGTAGGTGTCATGTGGCCTAGCAAGATTGCTGAGCTTGTGAAATTTATTAGGAGTAACGTAAGGGGAAGTTACTTACTGAGTGTTCACTGTCACAACGATTTTGGCATGGCAACAGCTAACAGTGTAGCGGCTGTGGAAGCTGGTGCTAATCAGGTACACGTTACTGTTAATGGTATTGGTGAGCGTGCTGGAAATGCAGCACTTGAAGAGGTAGTTTCAGCAATACACTTCTTGCTAGGCTATAAAACAGGAATTAAACTTGAAAAAATTAGACAAGTATCTGAACTTGTAGCTAATCTTGCAGGAATATCTATACCACCAAATAAGCCCATAATTGGCACTAACGTGTTTGCACATAAATCAGGCATTCACGTTCATGGAGTAATAGTTAACCCAGAAACCTATGAACCAATAAGACCTGAACTTATAGGTGCTGAGAGAAAGATAAGATTAGGTAAGCATTCAGGTAAGCATGCCATTGAGTATGCTATAAAGATGCTTGGTTTTGAACCAAAGAGTGAACTCATAAGTGAAGTATTGAGAAGAGTAAAAGAGATTGGTGATAAAGGTGTAGAGTTAAGTATTAATGATCTTGAGAAAATCATTAGAGAAATTCTGAAAGATCAGCAAAATAATTAATCAACACAATTTCCTGTTCAGGACTATACCTTTTAGGAAAAGTAATTGGTGTGAAGTCTCTACTTCTAAATTCTTTAACTTCTTGATCAAGATACCTGTCTATACAGGTAATGAAGGTGAAGTTTCTAAGTTTAAGGTTAATTACACTTCTTCCATAACTTTCCGAGTAGAATTTTTGTAAAGTTGATGATATTGATAATAGATCATTAAGACTCAACTTCTTAACGTAAACACCACTATGCGGTTTACCTGAATCTCTTCTTCTTAAGTAATCAATAGCTCTCCTAATTATTCCAAAAGCTGATGCTTCATCAGGTCTTAACTGTCTAATTCTTGAACCAAGAAATTCAATAGCATAACCTTCTCTCAAATACATTATGAAGACGCTATCTCTCCTAATAGATCTTGAGATAAGAAGTGAAGCAACTAGGCAACGCGCATGTACTCCCTGAAACTGCCATACCTTATCTATACTCGTTATAAGTATGAAATTTCCTCACACTTATAAACTCTGAAGTCTAAGTTATTAAGAATTAATGGTGAAAGTTATGGTAATGCACGAATTGCTCAACAAAATTGCAAATTACTATATTGAGAAGTACTTTAAGTGGCTCATCAATTCTGAATTTCAAGAAAACACTATAGCGGTGTTTGAGCTCTTAGAGTGTAGGCAGAAGATGCTATATACAAGATCAACACCATATACCATAATCAACACTATCATTAACCCATCATCACTTATAGGAATACTTGTACATGAAGGTTTAGATACAATTCTCAAGCACATAAATAAATCATCAATCTTTAGTAAGAAAGTAATTATCGATAATGCTGAATACACTATCAATGGTTGGCCTGACTACTATGATGGTGAAAAGATTATTGAATTTAAAGTATCTACAATTCCCATTAAAGAACCTGATAGTAGGCATGTAATGCAGGTTAGATTATACATGTGGTTAACAAATTGTAGGGAAGGCTATTTAACCTATATAACTCCTAGAAAAATCTTAACTTACAGGATTGAAAATCCAGCAACAGATGATGAAGTTAAGGAGTTGCTGAAAAACTGGCCATCACCGAGAGACTCAAATGAATGTATGCAGTGCATGTTTAGGAATGTATGCACATACGCTGTTGAGAAGAAGAGGGAAGAAGTTGAAAAACAACAATCAACATAGAATTACATGTACTTCCATAATGTTAAGGGTGTAAGTCCTGTAAAAGTTGGTTCAAGCATACCTTTCCTAACTCTCTCAATAGCTTTACTTAAAGGTTCAGCATCAAGAACTACAGTTAAGTACCAAGTAACTAGACCAACATATCTATGCCATTTCTCTCTCAAGTAATTCTCAACATTCTTAATGTTGAGTATAGTTTCGTAAAGTCCCTTAACCCATCTATCAATAATAACATTACTGTAATCTCTATAGGCTATAAGTAGTGCAAGATTTCTAGTATATGGTCCAACACCCTTAACATTAACTAGTACTTTTCTCAAATTATCACCCATACTTACAAATCTCTCAGCAACTTTAACAATAATGTTACTTCTATATCCATAACCAACATCTCTCAAACTCTTCTCACCAAACTTGATAATCTCTTCAGGACTTGGAGGTAGTATGAATACTTCATTACCAATAAGTACTTTCTTACCTAAATATTTATGTAGTCTATAAAGCATAGACCAACCCATCTTAAAGGAAGCATTTTGTTGAGAAATAGCTATCAAGAATGCGTACCATGAATCACAACTCCTCATTCTTAAACCTTCAGGAACTTTTCTAAGCAAAACATCACTCTTACAGATGTTGTAAAATTCTTTCAAATCCTCATCGAGGTTGAGAATTCTACAGATCTTAAGAAATTTTTAATACTTCATTCATATTCAAGAAGTTCCGCATGGTTAAGCCCCTCCTAATGTTGAATGGTTAGGATTGAAGTACTTATTACAAATCTTAAACACTCTCCATACATAATGATTTATGAGAATACTAAATCTTTACTATTAAGTAGTTTATGTGATAGTTATGGTTTTGGCGCCGGGGGTGGGATTTGAACCCACGCCCCCATACGGGGACGGGATCTCAAGTCCCGCGCTTTCTAGGTGGGAAACCCACCTCTTAGACCTGACTCGGCCACCCCGGCTTTCTCGATAACTATTAGTTGTAATGTGATTTTAAATTTGTCGGATTTTTCAAGATTAGGTAATTTTTATCAATATCTCTATTTCAGTTATGTTATGAATATTCGTGAAGGTTATGTTAAGAGAGAAACTAGAGAAACAAGTGTTGAAGTTTTACTGAAACTTGAGCCAGGTGATTTTCATGTAGATACTTCTATACCATTCTTTAATCACTTATTGGAGACTCTTTTTCTATATGCTGATTTTTCAGGATATGTTAAGGCTATAGATAAGTGTAGATTTGATGATCATCATTTAGTTGAAGATGTAGCTATATGTGTAGGTCTAGCTTTAAGTAAGGCTTTAGGTGATCGTATCGGGATTGAGAGATTTGGATGGTCTTTAGTGCCTATGGATGATGCTTTAGTAATGGTTAGTGTAGATCTTGGTGGTAGATCTTACTCAAACTTTAAAGGTTCATTTAGGAGAAGTGAAATTAATGGATTAGCTCTCGAGAATATTCCTCACTTCATAAAATCGCTTGCCGATAATTTAAGAGCTAATATTCACGTAATTATACTCTATGGAGAGAATGATCATCACAAAGTTGAAGCTATTTTTAAAGCGTTAGGTGTAGCATTAAGACAAGCCGTTAAGATTGGTAGAAGTAGAGTTTTAAGTGCTAAAGAATTCATAGATACTTCTAATTTTCATTTAAAGTTTTAAATACTCATTAATAAGTAACTAGATATTAATGAGTATTGTGTACTTACCATTACCTAGAGTTAAGGGTGTACTTTCCTTAGAGGAGACACTACTTCTACGTAGAAGTGTTAGAGAGTATAGGAAGAAACCACTCACTCTAGAACAACTTTCTCAATTATTATGGGCTACTCAAGGTATCTCCTATCCTAGATGGAGATTTAGAACAGCACCTAGTGCTGGAGCTACATACCCATTAGAAGTGTATGTAGTTGTTGGTGAGGAAGGTGTAGAAAATGTAGATGCAGGAATATATCACTACAATCCACATGCACATATTATTAAGCTTGTGAAGAGAGGAGACTATAGGCAAAATCTCTACAATGCATGTTGGGGTCAGGTATGGGTTAGAGAAGCACCAGTAGATATAGTAATTACAGCTATATATGAGAGAACAACTAGAAGATATGGTGAGAGAGGTATCAGGTACGTACACTTCGAGGTAGGTCATGCATGTCAGAATCTATATCTACAAGCTACAGCTTTAGGTCTTGGCGCAGTCGC
Organism: Thermoprotei archaeon ex4572_64; assembly: GCA_002254895.1. The sequence goes on along the minus strand of NJDF01000018.1, from coordinate 7,014 downwards.
TATTGGAGCATTTTCAGATAGTGAAATTAGGAGAATTCTTGATCTAGATGAAGATGAGTATCCACAGTACGTAGTACCTGTTGGTGTACCTAGTAGAACTATCGAGATAAAACCTGAAGAGTTAATAGAATACATTAAGCGGTATAGAGAATTAATGTCTAAAAATACGAGCGGAGTTGTAGATTCAATAACTAATGAATTCGAATTTGAGTTAAAAGTTAAGTACTTAAGAAAGAGATTAAGAGAATGTCTACGTAGGAGAGAACATGATTGCTATGGTGATTACTATAAAGCTCTTGACAAGATTAAGAAGGAGGAACTTACAAAACTTACACACTTCTTTGAAGATTTAACAATACTTATTGAAAGAATTTTAGATTGTAAGAGAGAACATCGTAGCGAAGTTAAGATGAGTAATGAAGTATTATTTACATCAACTTTTAGATGTAGTGATAAGGTATTTACACTCCTCATAATTAGAACAAAACCTCACAACTACAAGTTGATGATGAAGTTGAAAAATAGTAATGTTAAGGATTTAAAGTACTCAAAAATACTTTACAGAATGTTATAGTTAATGTTTTTCTAACTCGTTAAGCGACTTTAAAAGAGAATGAACTCAACAGGTCTTGAAGTTACTTTAAGGTTTGAGTGAGTGGTGTTGAGTAAGTTCTTGCCTAATTAAGTGAGAAGATTATGGGGGTGAAGTAAACTTATTCTAAGAATGAGATAGGTAATATGCTTAATCACTACTTCGTACTTCTGAAAAAGAACTTAACATTAAATTGAAATCATGTAAAGACTATATGTTGTAAGTAGATTGTGAGAGTTTAAAGTTTTAGAGGAATTTCAACCTTATCTCCTGGCTTAAGTATTAGTACCTTAACGTGTGGTGCGATCTGTTCTACAAGTTCTTTAAATACGTTTGGATCTTGTCTAATTTCTGGAAAAGTATTGTAATGCATAGGTATGACTACTCTTGGATTAATCATTAATGCTGCAAATGCTGCTTCTCTAGGACTCATCGTAAAGACACTACCAATAGGTAAGAGTGCAATGTCTATCTTAAAAAGTCTTCCAAGAAGTTCCATATCTTTAAAGATACCTGTATCACCTGCATGGTATATTGTAGCTTCTGGTGACTTAACTACATAACCTACAGGAGAACCTCTAGTTGAGCTATGCTGTGCTGAAGTCATGTACACCTCAATTTCACTAGTAAGCTTAACATAACCACCAATATTCATGGGAATAACGTTCTTGATACCCTGCTCAGAAAGATAAGTCGCTAACTCGTAGATGGCAATAACTGTAGCATTTGTCTTCTTAGCTATATCTATGGTCTCTCCAAGATGATCTCCATGGTCGTGAGTGACAAGTATGAAATCTACATTCTTAACCTCACTTAAATCTACTGGTGATAATGGATTAGTAATCCAGGGATCGATGAGTATAGATTTGCCCATGGTTTTAATTTCAAAAGCTGAATGACCAAGCCATCTTAGATAACTCATGATTATTAAAATTAATCTGAAGTTTTTATAACTATAGTAGACTTTAGTTAAGTAAGGAATCAGCGTGAGACAAGGTTCTTCACAACTCAGTTGCTGCCACGCCTCTTCATCTATCTTGATTTGAAGATGATTTCCCTTTTATTTCTTTCTCATTAAGGACAATGCTTGTGATTTAAGTTGTGATATGTTGTGAATTCTAAATTAATTCATGATGCTCAAATTCTCGCCACTGATTGACTTCACAACATTCACTGTTCAGAATTCACAGATAATAGCTTACTTTACTTTAGATCCAATTGGTAAAATATGTGTCTTTGACCTCAAAATTTACTTCTGTGTTTTCCTCTGTAGTCTGAATGATGATCTTTTATCATAATTGTCATTTCTGCATTAGCATTAATAGTGTAATGATGTAGAGTAGCTTCAAGATTTCTATTAATGTTGAGGAGTTTGTGAGATAAAATTTCTCAATAATGATAAGCTTTGAAAAGTTGTTAATAGATAGTTACGTTATGAATTTACTCGAAAAACTTGATCTTGAACTTGTTTGGTTTGATAGTCTTGGAGCTAAGTCTGCATGTATAGCTATTACCTCAAGTATCGGTAAAATCATTATTGATCCAGGAGTTGCAGAAATGCAGCCAAGCTATCCCTTACCTATTGAAGAGAAGTTTAGACTTAGAGGTAGAGCACTTAGCAAGATTGAAAATGCATGTAAGAAAGCTAAAGTTATAATAATCACTCACTACCACTACGATCATCACGTACTTCCAGATGATCCTGACATTAAGAGTGGTAGAGAATTCTATCTCAATGGTAAATTACTTATCCTTAAAAATCCAAACATGTACATTAATGAGAGTCAATGGAATAGAGCAAGATTATTTCTAACAAAAATCTTACAGTTAGTTAATGATGATTTAAGTAAGTACTTAACAAATTCTGAAGTACAAGAATTTGAAGATCCTGTAGAGAAGTTATCAATAGCTCTTTCTAAAGATTTCAAAAACTATCAAGCTAGAAGAGAAGAACTGCTTAAGAAGGGTAAGAAGTGGTTTATTAGACTTAAACAGTTATGGGGTAGAAGTAAGTGGATAATTGATGGTATTAAGCTAAGTGATAACTCATACATAACTTGGGGTGATAACAAGACATTCAGCTTCGGTGATGTTGAAGTTAGAATTCTAGAACCATGGTTTCACGGTATAGAGTATGATAGGACAGGTTGGGTAATACCTATAACTATTAGAAAGAACAACTATACAGTATTCTATTCTAGCGACTTAATGGGTCCTCAAATTGAAGACTATGCAGAATTCATAATCAAGTTAAGACCTGACATAATCATTCTTGACGGACCACCAACATATCTATATCCATACATGCTAAGTAAGGTTAATCTAGAGAGAGCAGTAGGTAATGTTAAGTTAATAATTAGTCAAGCAAGACCAAAACTTCTAATCTATGATCATCATTTACTCAGAGATTGTAAATGGAGAAGAAGAATTGAAGAAGTGTTTATTGAAGCTAAAAAGAGCGATGTATTTTTATTAACAGCTGCTGAGTATCTTGGTGATAAGCCATTAATTGATAAGTTATGTAGTAATTTTTCACCACCTTTCAAACAATCTCCTACTGATACGTGATATCTATGTAGTTTAAACTACACGTTAAGTATGTACTAAATATGAAGCTATACTTTGGGAAAGGTAGCTGAAAGATGAAGAATACTGTGAGAATGTTTTCAGAAACATTTCCTAAAGTACTGACGTATTATTAATCACAATGCAATTCCTGTAAAGACAATAATTACTTTAACAATATGGTGATATAGTTTAGCATTAACTTACCGCTTAACAGCATGTACTTACATATGTAGTGCTGAATTATGTATACTTCACACGTATGTGATCTACTTTACATAACCTACATACTTCAATATCTCATCTCCAGTAATCACTACTGTATTCATTTCTTGACTAATCTTTAATATATCTTCCTTACTTAATGCTTCACCATCATCACTGAGCATTTCTGTAATTACAAGTGCTGGTGGTATTTTTGCAAGTTCTGCAAGTATTAGTGAGAGTTCTGTATGTCCAAATCTCTTACCAACCCTACCAAGAAGTATGGGTACGTGTCCTGGAGTATAAAATTCTCTTCTAAATACTTCTCTAGCCTCACTCATATTACCATTAACTGCAAGTTTAACTACATGTGCAAGCCTACTTATAGTTAATGCTCTATCTTTATCTCTAATTCCTGTTCTTGTATTTACATGATTAACATATATGGAGAAGGCTGGGTCATCACCATAGCTAGGCTTTTTAAGTAGTAGTTCTAGATTGCTCATCTTTAAGTAGTTAGTCATGAAGTCAATACCTAACTTCTTACCAACATCCTCACTAGTTACAAAGCATATAAGACCACCCGCATTCTTTCTAATCCATCTAATGAGTTCTGGAGTTACGTAGTCTGCACGAACTACAACGTCAATCTCCTTCTCTCTCTCATCGAAATCGTATATGAATATTGGTCTTCCTCTTCTTAAACACTCAATACCCACCTCAATACTAGACATCCATATAAACTGGAAGTTTAGTGGTTATAAATTTGTCGAAAAAGTTAGTTTATGATGGGTTAATGATCAAAAAGAATTAATAATTCAACACACATCACATCAAAGAGGTATGTATAAGATCTTAATAACTAGTGATGATGGTATCTTTAGTTGTGGAGTTGAACTACTTTATCATGCCGTTAAAGATTTGGGTAAAGTATGTATAGTAGTTCCTGAAAAAGAGAGAAGTGCATGTAGTTTAAGCTTAACATTGCATAAACCTTTAAGAGTAAGAAGTCTTAAGTTATGGAATGTTGATGTGTACATAATTTCTGGAACACCAGCTGACTGTGTATGTCTTGGATTACTCAAACTATGCGAAGATATAGATATTGTATTATCAGGTATTAATCTTGGAGATAATACATCACTACAAGCAATACTTGCATCAGGTACTGTAGGTGCAATCATGCAAGCATACATGTTTGGAATTCCTGGTATAGCGTTCTCTACAGTAATTGAAAACGAGAGAGAACTTCTAAGTAATGATGAGCTTGTAAGATTTATGAAATTCACTATACATGAGCTAGTTAAGCATGTACTTAATAGTGGAAGGTTAAGAAAAAGCTTAATACTTAATGTTAACTTTCCATCAAGAGTAACTAGTAGTACTATGCTTAAGTATGTGAGGTGCGCAAAGTTGAAGATGAGATTAAAAGTTGATGAGAGATTTGACCCTAAATCAATACCGTACTATTGGCTCTATGGCGAGTATGTTGAGGCCGAGAAAGATACAGACTATTATGTTGTTCATGTTGAGAATAATGTAGCTATAACTCCACTAGTACTAGATCTGAATGTGTATAGGATGGGTGTGGAGAGTTATCTCGAAGTTTTAGAAAGTGAAATTAAGCAGATAATTAATGAAGTAAATAGTTCATTGAGAAGACAATCTTTTTAAGAGTTCGTAAAGTGTTATGACTAGTAATGCTATACTTGATAAATCTCTATTAATTACACACAATTCCTCACCTAATTCTAACTCTTTAGGTGTAAATGATAGGTCTAGACCATGAACTACAAGTCCAATTTTAAAATTTAATTTAACATCATTGAGGAGAAGCTCTATTCCAGGCTCTGGTAATTACTATGTTCTTAATGCCAAATCCGTGAATAACTCTTGCATATTCTAGAAGTCTGTGTGAGCTTGATATGCTGTAGATAATTACTGAAATGTTCTCAAGCATGACTTTAATCAAGAGTCTTCATGTTTATAAGAGATACTACTGTGAAGATTTCATAATTTGAAGTATCTTCTGAATAACCTTACTTGTTGAGCATAATTCACAATTCACGTACTCTCTCATTCTAGCAACTTCAATATTTAAACCTCTTCTTCTCAATTCATTCTTGACATGATCTTCTCCAAATGGTTGATTAGGTCCTAAAATAATGATTTCAGGTTTCTCCTCCTCTACAACTCTAAACATGTCATCTTCATATCCAAGTCTTGCCTTGTGCACGTATGTGATATTTCTTAACACTTCAAGTCTCTGATTTTCAGGAATTATTGTTTCTAACTGTAGAATCTCTAGAAACTATGGCAATTACTCTACCCATACTCCATGCATATTTAAGATAAGCTATGTGTCCTGGATGAAGGATTTCGAAAGTACCTGCGACAAGTACTTTACGTAAGTTCTTCATAATTTCTGAAGATTTTTTCCACTCAAACTTAACTTTACCTAGAAGTCTTAAGGCATCGAGAAGCCCTTCAGCATAAGCTATAGTGGCTAGTGCGTGAAACTCATCATTACTTCTTAGATAATGTACTGAGTCTTTAACGTACGCTTCAGCAATCTCTAAGATCTCTCTAACTTCCCTATCAATTAGTGATGTACTTTTAATCTGCTCTATAACATCTATAACGTTCCTGATGTAACTTTCTATTCTCAACAGATTCTCACTCACAATTAGTTTTCAAGATCGTTGATAAGTTAATAAAGGTTTTTCTAAATGAAGTTCTGCCAATTATTGAGAGTTTTGAATATTCTAGTATAGGTGAGAGCTTGAATTTATCTTTTCATAATGCCAAACTTACCAATATTTTCAAGAAGTTCTTCAACACATTTTATATTCCTCTCAACTTCTTTAATAGATCCTTGACTGTTAATGCAGATACATTTGTAATGCTTCTTAAACTTAACATCACACTTATGCATGCTGGCGATAACGTCGTTAGCTAGTTCTTCACTTTCTAGACATGAGGTTAACAGTACGTTAATTATGGGATTTAAAGTTACGGGATTGTTTATAATTTTCCTCAAGTATGTGTATAGATCTTTAAAGCTTGTGAAGAACTCAACATTTAAAAATCCACTATCCTTATCAATAACTCTCACAGAAATGAGAACCATAACTAGAGATATAATGTAACTAAATGATTTATATAGAAATTACGCAGTACTGATAACTATATTATCAACACTTATCTACGTACTTGGTGAATCTTAACATCCTTAAACTCTAATAATTTTGAAAAATCTTTTGAAGTGATGAATAAGTTGAGAGTTTTTCCAAGAATTCTCAATGATCTTACCCCAGAACTACTTTTTGAGGTAATGATGTAGACCTTCTCTAGTGAATCCTTACTTAACATGTGTAAACTATACTTAATGATCTTCATGTATCTTGAGGTTTTACTCGTAAATATCAAGACTTTCTCGTAATGATTGTGCTCAATATATTTAGCAATCACTTTAGGTAGGTTTAGTTTAATCCATAAGTCAATAACTTTCTCACTATTAACTCTACTATTCATGTGAAGCTCATAATTTCTAATTTTCTCAAGTGCGTGTGTGATCCCGTATGCAGCAGATATTATAATGAAGTCAAGCTCATTATTGAGTATACTTCTATACGTTAATACTTTATCAAGTT
>NJDF01000017.1:5255-12514 GCA_002254895.1 Thermoprotei archaeon ex4572_64 | reverse complement strand
TATTGCCAAGAAAATAACTACCAGACTCCACAGTCCAATCGTCAGAGATAAAGCACTTACGAACCATTCAAGAATGTAATTAATGTTAGAGAATATTTAAATCATAATTCAAGAGATGTGAGGTAATGTAAGAATACTAAAGTTATCATGTCTGTAAGATAAAACTTTTAGCGTACTCTTTATGGATAGAATTTCGTGAAGATTATACTTGGCACGCCAATTAATTCAAGACCTAAACCATGGCTTTACTTTAAGATCAATTCACTAATGATTAACGCATTTGATGTTTTAAAGAATAGAAGATACTTAAACGATGGTTCTTTAAGAATGATTTTAAACTTCGATAATGAGATATGGATTGATAGTGGTGGCTATCAATTTCTAAAACATGGTATTGAGCCTAAAATTGAAGATATTGAGAAAATATATGAGAAGTACTGGGATGCTAGATACTATCTCAACCTCGATTATCCACCATCACCTAGTGATGATGAGTACGTCCTGAAGGTTAAGTTAATCTTTGGAAAATTATGATAAGCTTTTTAAGAAATTTGAAAGCACAGTACCAGTAATTCACTTTCACCATAGAATAGATATCGTTATGAACTTTTTGAAAAAGTACCTAAACTACAATCCCGAAGTTCTAGCCGTAGGTGCACTTGTACCTTATGTGCTCATGACTAAAGGTGTTCCTTCAGGATCTAGAAGATTAGCTATAAACTTTCTAAAAGAATTGAGAAGCATATTTAGAGGTAAAATTCACGTCTTAGGTCTTGGTAGTCCCATAGTTACAGCTATACTTAAAGCTATAGGTATAGATTCTACAGATTCAAGTACGTGGAGAGTAAAGGCTGCGTATGGAAAAATAATAATCCCTGGAGGTGGTGAAGTGCATGTAACTAATAGAAATGTAAACTTTGGTAAGAAGAAGGCTTCAATACAGGATATAAATCGTGTATACAACTTCTTAAGACAAACAAACTTTCCATTAATTAGTAATTTCTGGAAAGTGTGTACAGACTTCGAGTATAGAGCTCTAGTTAACGCATGGATCATCATGCATAGTGAAGAGTTACCAAGATGTAGAAGCTTTCTGAAAATCTATAGAGAAGTTATCTCAACTAGAGACAGATAAAGATAAATAGAGAAGAACTATGAAGTATTGACACTATGAGAATATACCTAATACTTAATCCATGTAGAGACTTTAACGTACTTGATAAGTTAGTTATGAATGTTATTGATGAAGCTAGAAAAGAGCGAAGAAAACTCATAATAATATCATTACTGTGTAATGAGCTTAACTATGTTGAGTATTTTAGAAAGTTAAATGAAGTACTTTCAAACGTGTATGATGTATCTACATATCTCTATGAGGTTTACTCAATTAGAGATGCATTAAACATAGTTGAGAAAGAATACACTACTAACGATAAGATATACAGCACAATGATTATTGAAGATAGTAAGTTTAATTATCAAGTACTACGTGTCGACTAGGTCTTCAATTCTTCAATCTTTGCTCCAAGTTTAGCAAGCTCATTTATTAGGAATTCTGAAACTTTTAATACCACATCCTTAGCTTTATCTTCACTCTCATCACTAGCATATACGTGTATTTCAAGTAAGGCTTTGCCTTTAGGATGACTTTTAATGTATACTCTATCACTCATCTTCAACCCCTTAACTAATATGTGTGTAATCTCTGCCTCCATGATACCTTCAACTTTAAGTATTTTCTCGGCAAAGTACATTTTTGGTCCAAGATCTTTATTTCTCTCTATCCATATTCCAGGTGCTGTACCGTATATGTTAGGTATTGGTTTAGCTCCTTTAGGCATTTTTGCCTGCTTTATTCTTGGTTCTGTTGGTTCAAGACCTCTAGCTCTTAGAGTTTCCATAACTATTCTATAAGCCTCTTCATTAAGCACCCATTCAGTATTTAATGCCTTAGCTAAGTACTCACTAGTTCTATCATCAAATGTTGGTCCTAAGCCTCCAGTAGTAATTAGTAGTCTCACATCTCTTTTAATTGCTAATCTCACAATCTCAACTACATCATTCTCAGAATCAGGTATGCATACTATTCTTAGAACTTTATAACCTAGTAGGGTTAACTTTCTAGCTAACCATGCACCATTAGTGTTTACAGTCTTACCTATAAGCAACTCATTACCAATATTTACAATCCATGCGGTGTAGCTCTCCATATAGAGAGCACTGTTATCTTAAAGTTTTACCAATATTTACAATCCATGCGGTGTAGCTCTCCATATAGAGAGCACTGTTATCTTAAAGTTAAAAATTACTATGTAGTAACTCTAGACAATAGCTTTATAATTAATCATTACGATAATCTAACTGTAAGGTGTGTTCTGTGCATACAGTTACAATTCTAAAATACACTTTATGTACTTCTATACTCATATTTCTTGTAGATCTTATAGGAGGTTTCATATCTAGATGTAGTTTACTTATTGGCGATTCTCTACAGTCACTCTTTGATATAGTAATACTGCTAATGCTCATTGTGGGTTTAGCTTATTCAGAAAAACCGGCAGATCTTGATCATCCATACGGTCACGGCAAGATCAAGTACTTAGCTATGTACACAGTAGCATTAATCATAATTTTTGCAAGTATTTTACTGATACTTAATGCAGTGGAGAAACTTAAACATATTGAGAGAATTGAGTATATTGCCTTACCCATAGCCATTACTGCACTAAGTATGAATATTGCTAGGTCATCACTACTATACTTAGGGTACACTAAGACGAGAGAGATAGTACTACTCCTAGAATTTAAGCATGTGATTACAGATCTTGCTGGCTCAATACTTATATTCATAGGAATCTGCCTATCATTTAGTCATCCCGTAATTGATCCCATTGGTACAATGATGTTAGCAATGTACTTAATGTACATAGCGTCTAAATATTTAAAAGAATCTATACATCCACTAATCGATACAGTTAGTTCAAATTACTTCAAAGAAATTGTAAGTACGTTAAAGTCACTAAGCATACCTACAAATATTGAAGTTAGTGAAGTCAGGATTAGAAATATTGGTGGTGAGTATGTTATTGATCTCAAAATTAAAGCACCAAAATCATACACCATAGATTACATGCATAAAATCGCGAAGAATATAGAGTATGGATTGAAGGCTAGAAAGAGGTTGAGAGTTAAGCATGTGAATGTAGTTTCAGAACCATATTGACAGCATAGCGCACATGCGTAATATTTAAGAAAGACTTAAATAACACATTATGCTGTAATACTTATGAGATTTAAGATTGTGACTGGGAGAGATCATACTAGTCAAACTAGTATGGCTCAGCATAGATTTGTAGTTGAGTTTAATGCATTAATGAACATGATACATCATGTCTCTGCTAAGTATGGACACATAATTCTACCTTTCATATACAGACTTGCACATACTCACGGTGAAGTCACTTATGAACAGTACTTCAACTACGTTGAGAAGCCCATAAATAAGCTTAAACTACTAATGAACATGCTTGTTCTCACGAAATGGTTTGAAAGTTATGATATTAAGAGAGTTAGTAGAGAATATGTTGAAATTACTATACGTAAATTACGTGGAAGTGATGTAGAATTAACATATTTTAAAGCATTTATTGCAGGTTACTTATCTAAAATGCTCGATAATGACTATATGGTGAAACATGAGGAGAAAGAAAATAACATCAATATCAAGCTAATACCACAAGATGAGATGCTTAAAAATTCTATGAAAAGAGTTGTGAACCATATGTAGCTTGTTAAGATGAATATCTTCATAAATGCTGTATGAAGTCATCAGCTTGTAGCGGTCTTCTCATTAAATCATCGTCACGACTACTCATCACTTCATAGCTTGTGTGTTAAAAGTTTTAAATACATTAATACATATCTGTGACGTAATGAGTATTTACGTCACTAACAGACAGATAGTTCTTCCAGGAGACAGTATTGCATCAAAACCTCACAGTGTTACTGGTTCTATATATTGGGAGAATGAGAAGGCATACTCATCAACAATTAGCCTAGTAGATATTAAGAATGAGAAGGAAGTGCATGTAATACCGTTAGCAGGTACTTACAAGCCAAGAGTTGGTGATGTAGTTATTGGCTACGTAACTAATGTCCTCATTACTGGCTGGGAAGTCGATATTAATTCACCCTACACAGCCTACTTACCCGTACAGGAAGCATCACTTAAGCCTATTGACATAACGACAGCAGATTTAAAGACTCTACTAAATGTTGGTGACATTATCTTAGCTAAAATTGTAGACTTTAATTTAACTAGAGAGAACCCTGTAGGTTTAACTATCAAGGAGGCTAAGCTTGGAAAGATTATTGATGGTTTAATTGTTGAAATAAGACCTGTAAAAGTGCCTAGAGTTATTGGTAAGGGCGGCTCTATGATTAAAATCTTTAAAGATGAACTCAACTGCGACGTAACGGTTGGCCAGAATGGTAGAGTATGGATTAAGTGTGCAGATTCTAATGATGAACCCTTCTTAGCGCAAATCATTAAGAAAATTGAAGCTGAAAGTCACATTCCAGGACTCACAGAGAGAGTGAAAGCATTAATAGATAAGTATAAGAAATCCAAGATTCTATGAAGATCAAGACCTTGATCTTAGATATTGATGGAACTTTAACTATAGATAGGAAATCACCAATACTTTCTATTGAAGCAATTACAGCAATTAGAAGATTAGTAATGAAGAAAAGTCATGTAAATGTTGGATTAGCTACCGGTAATGCTCACATTATAGCATATGCTTTAGGTAAATACATCGGATTAAAAGTTGAGAAAGGCCCCATAATTTCTGAGAATGGATGTATATTATGGTTTGAAGGTAGGGAGTACCGTCTAGGTGATGAGAGTTACACTAAGCAAGTATATGAGCTAATTCTTAAAGAATTTTCAAGATATGTGAAGCCAAGTTATCAAAGTGCTTACAGAAAGATTGACCATGCATTCTACATAATACATGATAATCCTGAAGAAGTCATTAAAGAGGTAATTAAATATCTTGAAGAGAAAGGTTACTTAAAGTATGTCGATATTAAGTTTAGCGGTTATGCAGGTCATGTAGTACCTAAAGGTGTTGATAAGGGATTAGCTATTAAGAAGTATTCTGAACTTTCTGGAATATCTTTAGATGAGATTGCAGCTATTGGTGATAGTGAGACAGATATCTCCATGATTAGAAGTGCTGGTCTTGGTGTTGCTGTAAGTAATGCATCTGAAGAATTAAAGAAAGTTGCTAAATATGTCACTAGAGAACCTAGTGGTAGAGGAGTTGCAGAATTCATTCATTGGCTTTTAACTAACAATTTAGTTTAAACATTTTGTCTAGAAATTTCTATCTTTTAAGAATCTCTCTATACATTCTTAACCACGTATATATAGATTCACCACCAGCAACTACCTTATTTTTCATTAACTTATATGCAGATACGTAACCCTTATACACTAGATATGCATAGTATGAGTTGATCTTAGCTCTAACAACATTTGTCTTATTAGAGTCTGCTTTAAGTAGAGCCATATGGTATGCAAACTTGTTTCTAGTACTTTCATCAGAACTCCACCACTTTTCATCAAGATCTTCAAGAAACCTCATGAATTCTTGAACGTACTGATCATAGGGTGATTTTACGCTCTTTTTTAACGTATCTTCAACATTAACTTTCCAGTCCTTTCTAATCTCGTTCTTGCTCACGCTATTAATGATTGAAAGCATTATTTAAAAACCTTTCTACAACCTCTCTACTATTTTTAAACATTTCACAAGTATTATTTAGCTATCACAGTTGAGATTATTTAATTTTCTACATTATGAATTTAAAACTTATATATTGAGAGTACTCACTTTACTTCACTTAATGAGTGATTGGATTTTAGATGTACTAACACATTACACCATAAACTTATCATTTAATGATGTGCCAGAAGAGACTATTCTGGAAGTTAAGAAGAGATTATTAGATTCTGTAGGCGTTGCTATAGCTGCATATAGGGGTGAACCTGTAAAGATTGCTAGAAAGGTAGCTTTAAACTTTAGAAATAGTACGTACTCAGCAACAATCTGGGGTACTCAGGAGAAGGTGAGCATTGATTGGGCAATTTTCACTAATGGTCTAATGGTTAGATATCTAGACTTCAACGATACTTACCTCTCTAAAGAACCACTACATCCAAGTGACATGATAGCACCTATACTAAGCGTTGCCGAAATGATTAACGCATCAGGTAAGGATGTAATTGCAGCAATAGCATTGGCTTACGAGATAGGTATCAGATTTTGTGATGCAGGTAGTTTAAGAACTCACGGCTGGGATCATGTGAACTACATAACCATAGGTTCAGTACTTGGTATGTGTAAGTTATTGAAATTGAGTGAAGAGGATATTAAAAATGCCTTATCCATAGCCATAATTTCTCACTGCGCTATGAGGCAATCTAGAGTTGGTGAGCTTAGTCATTGGAAAGCTGCAGCAGCACCAAATGCTGCTAGAAATGCTGTGTTTGCAACGTTACTAGCTATGAACAAGTTTACAGGACCTGAAAAACCCTTTGTAGGTGAGATGGCATTTCTTAAACAATTACTAAGCAATGAATTTGATGAGAAGCCCATTAAGGAATTGGAAAATCTTCCTAGACCTAGAAGGATTTTAGATACCATTATTAAGCCCTATCCTGTAGAGATACATTCACAAACAGCTGTAGAAGCTGCTAAGAAGATTAGAGAAAAATTTTTCATAAAGTCTTCAGATGAAATTGATGAAGTAGTTATCGATACGTTTAAGGTAGGTTACGAAATCATCGTTAAAGATCCAGAAAAATGGAATCCTAGAACTAGAGAGACAGCAGATCATAGTCTAATCTGGGTAACAGCTACAGCTCTACTTCATGGCGAGGTATGGCTTGACCACTACACATATGAGAAAATAAGAGATCCAAACATACTCTCAATTATAAGAAAGTCTAAGGTACGTGTTGATCCAGAAATCGACAAGATGTACCCACAAGCAATACCCAATAGAGTTACTGTAAAGTTGAGGAGTGGCGAAGTTGTTAGTGAAAGAGTTGATTACCCTAAAGGTCATCCAAGAAACCCTATGAGCATTCAAGATGTTGAAGTAAAGTTTAAAAGACTTGTCAGACAGTACATGACTGAAAAGCAGATAGAAAAAACTATTAATACAATTCTACATCTCGAAGATCTTGC
>NJDF01000017.1:0-5236 GCA_002254895.1 Thermoprotei archaeon ex4572_64 | reverse complement strand
GATGAGTTAATTAAAAATTTAGCCATTAATATTGAATCTTATGGAGATCATAATTCCTATTACAAAAATTTCAATTAATAATGTGAAGCTTATTGACGCTATACTTATGATTAAAAACTCAACACTATATCTAATAGGTACTGACGAGAACGGTATGTACTCTGAGTACGTATATACATTACATAATGACTTCTCTCAAAAGATCTTAATGAGAATTGAATCAAAATTGAAGAATGTAATTGATGAACTTAACAGTCTACTAAAGCATACAGCACTAATTTTTGGTAAAGAATTTGACGTAATGCTTAGTGACGACATCATTAAGGTAGTTAATGATCATTTAAGATACCTAGATAGAGTTGCGAGTTTGTGGAGAGCTTTTCTTGACTCAGTAAGATTGGGAAGATTGAGTTTAACTTTAAGAGCAGATAAGCTATACGTACCATACATATCACACTCACTAACACTTCACTACGTTAAAGAACCTTTCAGCAATGCATTAGTTGAGATGAACATACTGACTGAACGTAAAGTTTCGGGCAACGTTAGAATTAAGGTTGGTGAAGACCTTATAGCTAAGATGGAGATCAGAACTTTAAGTGCTATGTATGTTCTCTCACAAACCGATTTAGGAAACATGCCCAATCAGATAGTTGAAACGTTGATTAAAGTTAGAGATGTACTTTACCAACATGTAGACAGGTTGAAAGAACTTTTAAGTAATGTAAGTGTGGAGGGTTAAGGTTATGGAAAGTATTGAAGAGTTAAGAAGAAGGTTAAGAAAGTTATCACTCATATGGCTTTTCTACCCCTCACTCATCTTCTTATCATCAATTCTAACTTCCTTAAGTATTTGTAATGATGTACTTCTAGGTTTAAAGTACGGTCTCTACCTTAACATAGCGTCGATTATAGGCTTTATACCACTCTTAGGCCCAATCATATACTGGTTACTGGTTTATCAAAGTCTCAGAACTATGGTGTACTTTTGCTCAACTATTATGTGGTATTTACCTGAGATGTTTGGATTGGTTGCCTCAATATCATACACCATCATTAGTCTCAAAATCATTCACGACTATCTTAAACGACGTGTTGAGATGAGAATGAGAAGAAATGTGGAGTAAAATATTTTAAAAGATGATTAAACTCTTCTCAATGTGAAACGTGTAGATATCTTAGAGAATTTTCTAGAAGAGTTAAGAAGTATTGAAAGGAAGTGGCAAGATGAGTGGTATAGTAAGGGGGTGTTCAATGCTGATGTTGATTCTGAGAAACCTAAATTCTTCATAACAGTACCTTATCCATACGTTTCAGGTCCTCTACATATTGGTCATGGCAGAACGTTCACAATTGCCGATATTATTGCTAGATTTAGAAGAATGATGGGATATAACGTACTCTTCCCTGTGGCATGGCACATAACTGGAACACCTATACAGTCAGTAGCTGATAGAATTAGTAAGGGTGATGAGGATACTGTAAGTCTATATAAATGGTACGTCAAGCTATACATGGATGATGAGAATAAAGTTAGTGAAATTGTGAAAACATTTAGCGATAGCTGGAATATTGTGAGTTTCTTCTCATCAGTTGTTGAGAGAGATTTTAGATCTATAGGTCTATCCATGGACTTCACAAGACAATTCACAACAGGAGATGCAGACTACAACGCCTTCATTATATGGCAATACTACAAGTTGAGAGAGAAAGGATACATTAAGCAAGGTTCACACGCAATACTCTACTCACCCATTGAAGATCAAGCTGTAGGTGAGCATGATATTAAAGGTGGAGATGAGTTATCCATAAGCATCCTAGAGTTTAACCTTATTAAGTTTGGAATTGAAGGTGATGATAAGTATCTAGTAGCTGCAACACTTAGACCAGAAACTATATATGGAGTAACTAATGTGTGGATCAAACCTGAAGCTACATATGTAATTGCTCTAATTAATGGTGAGAAGTGGATTGTTTCTGAGAAGTGTGTTGAAAAGCTGAAGTACCAAGATAAGAAAGTTGAAATTCTTAATAGAATGAGGGGTGAAGACCTTATTGGTAAATTTGTAATATCACCATTAACTAATAGAAAGGTACCTATACTACCTGCAGATTTTGTTGATGACGATACAGCCACAGGCGTAGTGTATAGCGTTCCTGCACACGCACCTTACGACTACATAGCGTTAATTGATTTAAAGAAGAATGAGGAGCTACTTGAGAGATATGGTATTTCAAGTATTGTTAAGAATATTGAACCTATAGGCGTCATTGAAGTTAAAGGATTTAGTGAATATCCTGCTAAAGACATTATTGAGAAGTTGAGAATAAAGTCTCAGAGAGATTATGATAAGCTAAATGAGGCTACGAAGATCATCTATAGGGAAGAATTTTATAATGGCGTTATGAAGAGTAACACGTTATTTCCAGGTCTTAAAGTTGAAGATGCAAGAATAAAAACAATTGAGAAGTTAGTGGAGATTAACGCTCTTGATAAAATGTACGAGACTGAACCTAGAAGAATATACACTAGAGCGGGTAATAGAGTTATTGTTGCCATAATTAAAGATCAATGGTTCATAGATTATAGTAATAGTGCTTGGAGAAAAATAGCGTTTGATTGGCTTGGTAAGGTGAAGATAATACCTGAAAGATATAGAAAACTCTTCGAAACAACTTTTCAATGGCTTGCATACAGACCCTGCGCTAGAAAGAGAGGTATAGGTACTAGATTACCGTGGGATCCTGAATGGATAATTGAATCTTTAAGTGACTCCACAATATACATGGCCTTCTACACTATAGTTAAAAAATTGAGAACATATGAACTAGATAAGATATTAAAGAAGCTCAAGAATAGAATTATTGAGAGTAGAGGTGCAGATTTTGATGCTGTTAATAAGTTGTTAAGTTTCTTTGATTACATCTTTTTAGGTGAAGGTGATGTTAAGAATGTTGCTGAAAAGTTAGGTATTGCTTCTGAAATTCTTGAAGATATTAGAAGAGAATTTAACTACTGGTACCCTGTAGATCAAAGACATAGTGGTGTAGACTTAATTACTAATCATTTAAGCTTCTTCATATGGCATCATGTAGGTATATTTCCTGAAAAATACTGGCCAAGAGCAATAACTCTTAACGAGTACGTCATTAGAGAAGGTATGAAAATGAGTAGATCTCTAGGTAACGTGCTACCTCTAGTTGATGTTCCAAGAAAATATAGTGCAGACTTGTTTAGACTATACATAGCGTATGCTGCAGATCTTGAATCAGTACTTGACTGGAGGGATGAAGAAGTTTCAAAAACAGCCTTAAGACTTCAAAGATTTTGGAGTATTGCTAACCAGATAATTAACATAGGTAAGTATGAGAGAATTCCTGAAGAATTGTCTATTGAAAGTAAGTTACTACTCTCAAAGATTAATAGAATAGTTAAGGAAATACCTGAACTTATAGACAATATGAATCTGAGAGTATATGTTGTTAAGGCTTTCTTTGAATTATTAACTTACGTTGAGAATTATCTAGAAATGATCAAGATTTTACAGACATCTAGTGAGGAAGCCAAGTTCACACTATGGTACGTACTTGACAAATGGTTAAGAATACTACAACCAGTGATACCGCATGTATGTGAGGAGCTTTGGCACAGAATGGGCAATAAGACATATATATCTTTAGAGAGATGGCCAAAAATTGACGAAGAATTTATAGATGATGAGCTTGAGCTTGCTTTTGAAATTCTTGAGAGAACAATTGAGGATATTAGAGAAATTATGAAAGTTAAGCATAAAAAGATAAGTACTATTCATCTATACGTCGGTCCTTCTATAGAGATGTATGATATCGTTAATGAAATATCTAGACTTATAGATAAGGGTGAAGATGTTAGAAACATTATTAAGACTCTAGTAAGTAAGTATAAGAGCTTTGCTAGTAGAGTTCCTGAACTTGTTAAGAAGTACATCGATGGTACAATACCTAGGAGAATTCCAAGAAGAGATGTAGAGTTAAAAGTATTTAAGAACTTCTCAAAATACATAGCTCATAAAGTTAATGTTGAGGAAGTAATAGTTCAAGAGGCTACAAACCCGACTTACGATCCTAAAGGTAAAGCTAAGATAGCATTGCCAGGAAGGCCAGGAATATACTTAGTAGAGTAGTGAATAGAGCTAGTACACGTATGCTAGAAGAACACCACCAATTTTCTGCTCTTTTGCCTCTACATGAGACAACACGCCTCTAGATGTGGATAGTATTAGAATTCCAACTTGTCTTGCTGGTAAGTACTTTTCTTCCCATTTAGGTATGTCTTTATACTTCACTGGAAATCTTGGTTTAATAGCACCTACATCATTAATTTTGCCTAAGAGTTGAACAATAAACTTACCACCTCTACCATCATCAATATACTCAATTTCGCCAATATATCCATGTTTCTGCATTACTCTTAAAACATTACCAACAAGTTTAGATACAGGCCAAATAATGACTTGTCTATGACCTCTACTTTCCGCATTCTTAATCATTACTAAAGCATTGGCAAGTACGTCAAGTAGAACCATGATGCACATGCTGTTTGTCTCTTTATAAATCCTACTTTAAGACTAGGTATTGCATAAATTAGAACTTTATCTAAAAAACGTAATGACTGCTGAGTATGTTCTTTTTGAACACATTAAGACGTACATTATGAAGAGATTAGAAACTGACTATAAGATGCCCATAATACTACCATACATTCCAATACTACTAATAATTACAAGTACAATCATAATGATACTGTCACTAACTTACACGATATCTACCTATGAGTATGAGTATGAAGTTATTCTTCAAGAAATTGTTATGGAAGAAGCAGTACAGGAAGTCTTAATAGCACTATTCATAATCTTATACATTACTGGTGCAGTTATCAACATATACGTCCTCTACAAGTGGATTAAGAGGAGAAATGATCATATAGGCAGAACATACATACTCTATACTTATGTCAAAGATTTCATGTATGAGCTTGGTAAGAAGAGAGGTCTAGACTTGTCAATAGATGCGTTAATGCTCGATAGGGAGTTGAAGGAATGGCATGTAGATTTTAGAGAAAGAAATCCCATACTTTGGGCACTACTACCATTAATACCATATATTGGTTTAGTAATACTCTTCTACATATACCATTTCTTAAATAAAGATTTTAGAAAACACTGGATTAGAGAAGCAGCAATACTTAATAGGATTA
>NJDF01000016.1 GCA_002254895.1 Thermoprotei archaeon ex4572_64 | reverse complement strand
TATATCTGAATGCTGTAGGTATAGTCTCTTCATCATTAAAGAGTTTTTAGAGATGTTGTGAGAAGTTTAAATTATCATTTAAATTAAATACTTATGTGAATGTTACTGAAGAAGTTATAGGTAGAGTTTTAGAGAAAATTAAGAAGTATGCTGTAAGTTTTGAGAAGATAAGTCCTAACAAAGTATTGATTAGAGTTAGTAAGGAAAGATTGAAAGAAGTATGTAATCACGTGTACAATGAGTTAAACTTTCACTACTGTGTTGGTGTTTTAAGTGATGAGAGAGCACATACAAATCAGTACTCCATATACCATATATTTACACATAACGAGCTGAATCTCTACATCATTATTTCTTCAAGCACTTCCAATTTAACACTACCATCAATAACGCGTGAAGTACCTCCTGCTAATTGGTCTGAAAGAGAGGCTATGGACTTGTTTGGTGTAATTTTTGAAGATCATCCAGATCCTAGAAGACTTGTGAAATCTGATGATTTTCCTGAAAAACTCTATCCTTACAGGAAAGATTATAAGTACAACTATAGACCTAGTGGAGAGTTGAAAAAGTACCCCCTTAAAAGTCGTGCTGATGTTAAGATCGTTGAGGTTAGTCCTCATCACCCACTATTTCATGAACATGAAGATTTCATAATATACGTTAAGAATGATGAGGTGATTGATGTAGATTATAGAGGATTTTACAATTATAGAGGAATTGAGAAGATAGGTGAAGCTAAATTAACTATTGATCAAATACCATTCCTAGCAGAGAGGATATGTGGAATATGTGGTTTTACTCACTCATGTGCTTATTGTCAAGCAGTTGAGGAGGCTTTAAGAATTGAAGTACCTGAACGTGCATACTTTATTAGAACTTTAATGCTAGAGTTAGAGAGAATTCATAGTCACATGTTATGGATTGGTTTGACTCTACACTTGACTAATTATGTTAAAGGTTTTGTACAAATTATGAGAGTTAGAGAAGAAATTATGAACTTATGTGAAGAAATTACTGGTAATAGAAAGATGTATGGAATTAACCTTATAGGTACTGTACGTAGAGACTTAACACCACAACTTGTAAGAAAGATTCAAGACATTCTCAGCAAGGTTGAGCGTGAATTTAAAGATGTTCTTACAGCCATTCCAAGTAGTGTAACTAATAGATTAAGAGGTATCGGTATTTTAAGTAAAGAAAATGCTAGAAAACTATCTGTTGTTGGGCCTACAGCTAGAGGTTCAGGAATTAAGCATGATGTTAGAGCTAATCATCCCTACGCTGCTTACAGAGAAGTTAGCTTTAACATACCAACATACTCTGAAGGTGATGTTTATGCAAGATTTATGGTACGTGTTGATGAGGTTTTTGAATCCATAAGTATATGTAGACAAGTCTTAGACAAGTTACCTAAAGGCGAGATTCCTAAAGAAGTTAAGTATGAAATTGTCGAGAAAAGCATAGGTATCGGTTCGACAGAAGCTCCTCGTGGTGAAAATATACATTTCGTAATTATTGGTAGAGAGAAGAAACTTCTAAGATGGAGAGTACGTGCACCCACATACGCTAACCTACAAGCCCTACCATACATGACTTACGGACAGAAAGTACATGATGTACCATTAATTATAGCTAGTATTGATCCATGCCTAGCATGTACGGATAGAGCAGTAATTATTGATGTTAAGAGTGGAAATTGGAAAACAACCTCCATGTTAAGACTTGCGAGAACGTGCATGAAGGGATTATGAAATGACTTACAGAACCTTTCCTAAAATAATCCCTAACAGATGTACTGGTTGTGGCTCATGTAGTAATGTTTGTCCAGCTAATGCTATTGAAGTAACACAACGTGAAGACTACATGATTGTGAAGATATTTTATGGAAGATGTATACAGTGCCTCATGTGTGTAGATACGTGTCCTGAACACGCCATAACTCCTAGAGAAGATTATAACATAATTACAGACAATATTGATGATCTATACTACGAAGTTCGCTTAAAGATGGTTAAATGTGAACTTTGCGGTAAATACTTCACAACAAAGAGAAGTTTAGAGAAGTTAGTAAATGAACTTAAAAGTCACGGTATTGATTTAAGTGAAGACATGTTAAGAATGTGTACTGAATGTAGAGTACTAAGTCGAAAATTACATCCTTTACGCATAATCCTATAGTTAAGTAAGTTTTTAAAAATCACAAGCTAGACAGTATTAACTGATAAGTATGGGTGGTAGGCAAAGAACATCACTCTTTCTAGGTATTGGTGAAGAGGAGGAGAGAAAGATTGGTAAGATTGAGGAGGAAGAGAGAGGTAAAAGTAAAGGTAAGGAGAGGAAGAGAAAGTAAATGCACTATCCTAGACTTGTCAAACCCTTAATTGACATTGCCATTCCGTGGAATGTACTTGAAGAAGCACCTGATGAACGTGAGAAGATTAGAAAGATTGGATATATTGGTAGAGGTGCAGCTATCTTTCAAGTAAATAAGATAATAGTATACACGTACGGTAAGTACGATAGAAGAGAAGTAAACTTTCTTCTCAAAAACTTATCATACTTGAAGACACCACCACATCTGAGAAAGCATCTATTTAAAATTGAGAAGGAGTTAAAATTTTCAGGACTTTTACCCCCTTTAAAGACTCCTAGCCACGGATTCTCAGAACCTAAAGTTGGTGATGTAAGAGAAGGTATTGTAGTTAAGTGGAATGGATATTACTCAATAGTTAAGATTAGTGATAAGTATTTTGCAAAAATCTCTAAACCATACCCTATTGGCAGTAATGTTATTGTTAAGCTTGAAGCTAGAACTAATAGAGAAGATACTTTTAGAGCAAGTGTTGTAAGTAAAGATAAGTTAAGTATTTACTGGAATGTTGATGTTGAGATTAAGGGATTGAGAGAAATTATAAAGAGTTCTGAGTATTGTATTAAAGTATTTACAGGCAGAGAAGGAAAATGCATATGTGATATTATTGAAGAGTTTGTAAGTTCTCTTAAAAAAGCAAAGAAAGTACTAGTAATTTACGGTTCACCAAGATGGGGTGTTGATGATATATTAAGAAGTGAGAATTTGGAAGTAGAGCTAGAGAAGAACTTCTTTATAAACTTCGTACCTGAACAGGGAGTTGAAACTATAAGAACAGAGGAAGCAATAATATTAACTTTATCAATCATTCACTTTATGAGAACATGCATGAATGTGTAAGTTTAAGTACGTAATTTAGGTATTTACTAGATATGCTGAGTGAGGAGTTACTTAATTACTTAAAGAAGCACTGGAGAGGAGTTTTAGGTCTTGTAGATGTAGATAAGCCATACTGCATACCTATGGCGTACATCATTTACAACAATGATGTTTATCTTCTCTTCGTTAAGGAGGGTAGAAAGACAGAGTGCCTAAAAAGGAATAGAAATGCATGTTATCTAGTCGAACTTTTAGAACATGGTAAACACGTATCTATACTCATAGAAGGTTACTTAGAGAAAATTCATGACTTAGAGAGAGTTAAGAAAGTTCTTGAACTTTTTGTAAAACACATCGTTCCTAGAGATGCATATCTTAGAGGTTTTGAGTTCAATATAGATGAACTTGCTAGACAATACGTATATTCTGACACATATGCAGGTATATATAGATTTGTTATTAAGAACTATTCAGTAATGATTAAGTAATGCTCACCCAATACATCATGAATATTATAGCCATGATTATTATGGTTAAGTATGCAAGTATTAGCAGGATTAGAGCTTTCTTCATGAATTAATTTGTATATAGGCTATCCTTTAAACTATACCTAATCACTACTTAAACACCACTCAAGTACTTCATTAATAATTGAATCTACATTACTTGCAATTTCACCATTAAGACTTGCTAACCTCATATTCAACTCTCTAGATTTCTCACTATAATGTTCAATTAAGTCTTTAACATCATACTTCTGCTTATAGTATATGCATGCCCTTATCAATGTTGATAGTTTGTCAAAAATGTTTACAAGAATACCTTCAAGACTTTCACTAAATCTATACTCTCTAAAGAGCATGTTTAGTTCATTAGAGAGTTCTAACTTTTTAAAGAATTGAATTTCAATGTCATTCCAATCAACTACTCTTCTAACATCACCTGAAACATTACCTGTAAGTGATTCTTGAAGATCATGTATGAGAGCCATTTTTAAGATCTTACTCACATCGATACTCTTAACTTTAAACTTTTCAATAAAGTACAATATCAGTAATGATACGGTAAGTACGTGATCACTTATGGATTCTGCACATGATTGAGAAACTCCACGCTGTATCCATCCAATTCTTGGAGTATTTATGAGAGTATCTATAATCTTGATGAACTTAACAATATTCATGAGTGTTAATTTATGATTTTTATTTTTTAACTTTTTGAGAAGTTAAGGAGATGTTTCCTGAAATTGAGAAAATCTCTAGGAGAGACTTACTAAACATTACTCTAAATGTTCTTAAGAAGTATGGTGTGAAGCCTAGAGAAAAGTTAAGTCAAAACTTCATAATTGATCCTGAAGTTATTAAGTTAATTCTTGATCAAGTACCTAGAGATAGCATCATCCTAGAGATAGGTACTGGAATTGGAACATTAACGTACTATTTAGCACTTAAAGCACATAAAGTATATACAGTAGAGATTGATAGAAAGCTTATTAGAGTTGCAAGTGATGTACTTAGAGATTATAAAAACGTTGAGATTGTTCAAGGTGATGCTTTAAAGATTAATTGGCCAGAAGTTGATTACCTGGTATCCAACCTACCTTACCATATAACTAGTCCTTTAATTATTAAAATGATTAAGTATGGAATACCAAATGCTGTAATTACTGTACAATTAGAAGTTGGTGAGAGATTATTAGCTAAAGCTGGTTCTGAAAGTTATGGTAGATTAAGCATAATTACTCAATGTGCATACATTATTGAAAGATTACGTAAGGTAGGGCCTGAAAGTTTTTACCCCTCACCTGAGGTATCTTCAATTATTTTGAAGTTAAGATGTAGAGAAGAGAAGTGTATTGAAGATCTTGAATTACTTGAAAAAATGACAAACATACTTTTCAGACATAGAAATAGAAGTATTAAATGGGTTGTCAGTAAGTACTTTGGCAATGAGTTTCTAAACTACATTACTAGTAAGAATTTTAATGTTAATGCTAGAGTTCGTGATTTAGATCTTGAAAGTATTGTTAAACTAATCAATTACTGTATTGAGTGTGAAGTTAATCTTCAATAAGTCTTTAGCAATCATGGTGTTTGGAAAGATCTTAACCACCTCACTTGTAAGTAATTCTTCATCACTTCTATATCGAGTACTTATGTGTGTAAGTATGAGAAGTTTAGCATTTACTTTTCTAGCCATGATGGCAGCGTCAATACTTCTTGA
>NJDF01000015.1 GCA_002254895.1 Thermoprotei archaeon ex4572_64 | reverse complement strand
TATACAATGAGAGTTGAGATTGAGATTACTTCTCCTAGTGATTTTATTAAAAA
The DNA here is from genome assembly GCA_002254895.1 of Thermoprotei archaeon ex4572_64. The sequence continues at coordinate 5,559 of NJDF01000015.1, read as the reverse complement.
GGTTAAGTTACCTAGAATACCTACTCGACCTAAAGAACACTACAATTTTGAGCTTCTCGATAAAGATCTAATTGAAAGTATTAAGTCCTTTGGCCTTCTCCAACCAGTGATAACTGATAGGAACTACATAATCATTGACGGAGTTAAGAGATACATCATTGTTAAGAAATTGATTGAGAGTAATTTAGATATTCCAGGAAATGTAATTATTATTAAATTTCTTGACGAAGACTTTAATGAAAAACCTATATCAATACTTCACTTAGCTTATATAATTAATAGATTTAGAAGTGGCGGTCGTGATGAAGATTTTAGTGAAGAATTGATGACGTACATGATGGATATAGCGTTTAAGGTATGGGAGGTATTTGATAAAGATTATGAAAAGACAAGTAGACATCTAGGTTTTAGCTTAGATAGAGTTAAGAACTTCATAAATGAGTACGTAAAGGTACTTAGTTGAGAATAAGATATGGCGGCCCCGCCGGGATTCGAACCCGGGACCTACGGCTTAGAAGGCCGCTTCGAGCCCGACAGCAAAAGCTGCTCGGGTCGCTCTATCCTGGCTGAGCTACGGGGCCTTGCAAGTTATTCTTCATTATGCTTTTAAGCTTTTCTTGACATTAACTTTCTCTTCTTTTAATTTTCTAAGTTCTTTAAGTATTTGATCAAGAAGATTGCTAATTTCAATAAGGGTTTCCATAACTTCACTCTGAGGACTTCTTTTAACATTTACTTCACCTACACTTTCAGATCCACTCTCAGCTTTCAATATTGAGATACTTTCTCTTCTATTTTCAATTTCTCCTTCTTTCTCGATTTTAGTTTCATTACATTCTTCCCTTCTCTCATTCCTTTCACTTACTTTCTCACATGCTTGTGAGTATTGGGGATACGTCATGCTTAAATTTGTAACTATAGCCTTCAAGTACTCAACATCATTGATAATGTTTTGTATATAGCTATAATAGTGGTATAGGTAGTAGTTTAAGGTCTTCTCCACATCTTCATGATATACTCTTCTCAAACTCTTAATTTCACTAAAGATTATGTATATTATGAATATTATTGACACTGATTGAGTAATTACACTTAATTTAGAATCAATAAACGTCAATACTATACTTAACATTATTAAGATTATGATAGTTATGTGTAGAATTCTCCCTTTCAATAAGTTCTTGTCAACTAGATCGCGAATCATATTCTCAATGTTGTTAATGGTTTTAACATGGCTTGTAGTGCATAATTCATTAAATAATATGTAGCTTGAAAAGACAAAGCAACAATAACTAAGATTAAACCTAGGTAGTATGTTAAATTCACGTTAGCTTCACCTTTAGTTACATATATCATTAAGGCACTCACTACTGAAGTTACTAGGAGAAGTATTAAGAAGAACATGATTACAGCATGTTCAGAGACTGGTGCTAGAATTGAAATAGCACCAATCTCTATAGGCATTGTTATCTGTGAAGTAATACTTAATACCTTGTTAAATATGTCTACAAGAACTAGAGTTAACGCTGATACAACAGCTTGTGATGCTTGTAGTGGAATTATGAGACCTGTTAAGTAACCTGAAATCTGCTCTCTTCTCTTCACTAGATTCAACTCAGTAACTATATGACTAGTTAATAATCGACTTAACTCTCTAAGTGAAGCACCATTAACAATACCATTCTTCAAGATCTCCATATAGATTCTAACTCTCTCACTACACGTTTCTACAGCAAACTGCCTAAATATTATATCAATACTAACACGCATTAGTGCTCTTGCATACATTTTTCTAATTAACGGATTTAAGATACCATACTCATGAAGCTTAAGTAGACTTATAGTTTTTGGCAGTGATGTCGTTATTACATAAGCATCACAGAAGGATTTGATGAAGGTATGTATAATCTCTTCAAACTTTCTAATTCTTCTCAGAATTCTAGAGCCAAGAAGGCCAAAAATGAGCATAACGATTCCTGGCAAAAATGTTGAGATAGTTATTGGATGTAAGGAAGCATGTAAGTACTGTGAAGATATTGTGCTAACAGTTAGGAGTGGAGGTATGAGTATGATTGACTTCTCTATCAGGTGAACAGTATATGGCCTATCTATAGTTATTATGATTGGAAATCTAGGAATGGCTCTATACGCAATAAGTACTAATGATGAGAGAGGTAAGAGGAAGGCTAATATTGTAATCATTAGCACTACTTCAATACCTTCCTTAACATACATCATCATTAGTAGTACAATAGTTACTGAGAGGAAGGAAAGAGATGAGAGTATTGCTGAGTAGGCATCAGCTAATCTTCTTGCCCTTTCTATCCTTCTTTCATGATCATCGATGTATCTACTCATATGTGTCTCATACTCTATTGGGAAGTAGTCTCTAGGTTCAATTCCTAAACTGATAGCGTTAACGATCTTGCTAAATAATGAGCTTATATTTCCAATAGTCTCTCTACTCATAACATTGCAAGCTTCTTTCAATTCGTAATTCCACTTTTCAATTAGATATACAAGTTTCTTAAAGATTCTCTGTATGTCTTGAGAAATCTTTGACTCACTAACAATCTTAAAGATAGTTCTCAATGAGAAGCCTGATAGTGCTAGAATGTTCATAAAGAGAAGTAGGTAGCTGTAGTAGAGCTCTACGTTTCTATACTTCAACTTCTTGATGTAGATCCTTAAAGATCGTGTAGGATTTAAGAACTCTAAGATTCTTGATAAAGAGGTCACACTTTTCTCCATACCTCTACACCACTTTCTAATGCTTCTATTGCACGATCAATTCCCTCAATTTGAGCATATTTAATGCTATTCCATACATCGAAGTAGTTAAGAACACCGTTCTCTATTAATAATTGGAGATAGTAGCTTCTCATCTCTAGTTCCTCATAGATTTTCTTCAACATTCTACCACTAAATCCTCTCATTATGGCTATCTTTTGTTCAAGAAGGTAGCTACTACCTATACCTCTAAATACATGTTCATCTCTTGACGAATCCCACTCAAAAACTGCTATATAGTTTAATCTCTCCTCAATGGGATCGTACCCAACAATTTCATTAATACTCAATACTCTTCTCTCAATCGTTCCAAGCTTGGGAACTCTGACCGCACTTGTAATTATGGTTGCATTTAAATTGTCGATGAAGGTTTTAGGAACATTTATGGGATCACTTGTTAATCTCTGAATAAGCTTCTCAACACTACCAGCATGAAATGTAGCCAAGACGGGATGTCCTGTCTGTATGGCCTGAAATGCTACATAAGCCTCTGCTCCTCTAATTTCACCTACAATGATGTAATTCGGTCTTTGTCTAAGTGCTGCTTTTAATAAGTCAAATAATGTAACTTTTTCACCACCTTCACCTTCTCTAGTAACTTCTCTAAGCCAATTTTCATGTGGAACATAGAGCTCTGGCGTATCTTCAATGGTGACAATCTTATAATCAAATCTTATAAATGGAATGATAGCATTCAGCAGTGTTGTTTTTCCTGAAGCTGTTTCTCCACAGACCCAAACGCTCATGCTATGCTCAAGTAATAACCAGATATATGCAGCTTCAAGTGCTGAAAGACCATTATACTTGACGATCTGCGTAATACTTAATGGTATCTTTGAGAACTTTCTAATAGTGAAACTTGGTCCTCTCAAGCTAACATCAGGACTAAATACAATATTTATTCTTGAACCGTCAGGTAATGTAGCATCTACAATAGGTCTTCTAAGATTGACAGGTCTACCAGTCCTTTCCGAAAGCTTAATTATGAATCTTGTAAGTTCATCTACATCTTCAAATTCGAGACTTGTCTTACATGTACCGAAGATCTTATGACAAATATATATTGGTCCAACGCCATCGCATGAAATATCCTCAATATATGGATCTCTAAGTAATGGTTCTAAAACGCCTAGATAAACTTTTTCAAGTATTATCTTGTGCCTAATAGCGTTAAAGATTTCACTACTGACAATTACGTGTGAAATTTCGCCTCTCTTTCTGATAATTTTATACTCATTAGGTCTTAATGATTGATCGATCTTGATAACTCTATCCAGAGTATTGTCTAAAATTCTAATCATCTCATCCATACTTGAGTATTGAGTTTTCTCAGGATCTAGAGTTTTAGCTACAAGTTCATCAACAACATCTACAAGCTCATCTGCAGCTTCTTCAGGAACAGTCGGTTGTATTACTATGTAGTTCGTTAATTCATGAGGAGCAATTCTATAGACATGCGCAAATATACCATCATTATCATCTATAACGTAGATTACATTAATTTTCTTTCTATACTTTAATTCTGTAGGTAATTTTTCATAAAATTCAGGTTCTGGAATATTCCTTGATGGTAATTCTTCAAGGTAAGTCCTTAGATGGTAAAACCTAGATGCATATTCCTCAATACTTGACATTAGTCACCACTTAGATCCTAGCTTGTGAGAATGGCAAGACCTTTAAGCCAAAAGCTGGATCTATTTCAAAACCAATAACTGAATCTGCTGTTTTCTCAACACCTTTAGCTTTAAGAATCTTTAATAATCTCATAATCTTGCCACCAACCTCTTTAACACTCAGCACTATATGCGTGTCACATATAGATCTAATTCTAATCATTAAGTCTTGATCAAGTGCATAGTCGTGAAGGGTGATGAATATTGATGAGCCTCTCTCGGTTAAATTTAAAATTGAAGTGAAGAAGTTTAATATGTCTTCTCTATCAGCATTAGTTATAATGTAGGTTAAGCTATCTATGAAGAATATTTGATACTTCTTTGAGGTAATGTCCATATATTTGTAAAGTATGTTCAAGTACTGTTTTGATACTTCTTTACTCCATTTAAGACCTTCAACGTGAAGTTCAATAACTTTTAAGTTACCTGCTAGAAAGTGATATTTAACATTAAAGTTCAATCCCTCCATAGCGTTTATTAAGCCTTTAATGCTTTGCTCAGTAGTTACAAAACATACTTTAAAGCCTATACTTAATGCTCCATGACATAACTGATAACATAGCACAGACTTACCACTATCATTAGGGCCTTCAATAAGTGCTAGTGTTGGAAGTACAAGACCATCACCAAGTTTACGATCAAGTTCAGGATTTAGAGTCTTTAAGATGGGCTTTCGGGTAGAAGGAGGTATAAGAGTTGAGTGTAAAAAAGAGGGATCTTGTTTTAAAAGAGTCTTCACTCTACTCATCTCATCACCAAGTTTCCATTACGGGAGTAATAGCTGCTGGTAATCTTCTCTCAACCACAAGTACGGCACCTGTAGGTGGCTTAATCTCAACTCTAAATACTAAATAGGGTGTCCAAACATCATTTAAAGTCTTTTTTCCATATATTGAAGATACATTAATGACAAAAGCCCACTTCTCACCAATCTCTATTAAGTGATCTCCATCTCCATAAACTTCACATGCAAGTACTGTGTATGAATGAACGACTTTTGCTTTCGATAAGTCAGTGGTGTTGAGTGTAGTCTCTATAGGGTCTGCAGTACATGTGAGATTATCACTAAACACTACAGCCTTTTCTGAATAATGTT
>NJDF01000014.1 GCA_002254895.1 Thermoprotei archaeon ex4572_64 | reverse complement strand
ACTACGCATCACTTATACTCTTCTCAGGTAGACCCCTCATATACATCGCACACCTCATTATTGGTGGTGTAGATGTTGAGGAAGGACCTGTAATATACACTCTCGACTGGTTTGGAACCATGACAAGAGAGACTGAATTTGCAGCAACAGGTAGCGGCTCACCTATAGCTTTTGGCGTGTTAGAAGATGGTTATAGAAGAGACATGTCCATAGATGAAGCCTTAAAGCTGGCTGTGAGAGCCGTTAAAGCTGCAATGAGAAGAGATCCAGGTTCAGGGGAAGGTGTTGATGCTACAGTAATTACTAGAGATAAGTATGAAGAATTCTCTTTCGATTTATAATTCTTAACCTAAGATATTTAAAACTTATAAATTAGAATCAGATTAAGAAACCTACTACTCCATTTTGGTGCTTAATCATGCCTTTTAGAGAAGATATACAGAAAAAGATTTTGAAGATAATTCCTCAAGAGGCAGGAATATCTAGGATTGACTTTGAAGGACCCTCAGTTGCCATTTATGTACTCAATCCAAGACTTGTAATGGAGAAGAGTGAATGTATTAAGCAATTAGCTAAAGAGTTAAAGAAACATATAATCATTAGAGGTGATCCTAAAGTTAGACTTTCAAAAACTGAGAGTAATAGAAAGATTAAAGATATTCTCTCAAGAGTTGTTGATGAGCAAGTACTTGATAATGTGTACTTCAACGAACATGCAGGTGAAGTGTATATTTACTTAAAGAGGCCTGTTAGGGAAAGAAAGAGACTTGAAAAGACAATACTTGCTGAGACAGGCTGGAAAGCTGAAATCATACCTACAGCTCTAGAAATGGCTAAAGGATTACCTAGAGATGAGATTGAGTATGTAAGACAGGTAGATGTTGGTATGGCTAAAGAAAGACACGAATTTTTAAAAAATCTTGGCTATAGAATTCACAGAGACCCAATAGTTAAAGACTCAACAGTTAAACTTGAAGTTTTAGGTTCAGGTTTTGAGGTAGGTAGAAGTGCGCTACTTGTAAAGACTAGAGAAAGTACAGTACTTCTAGATTGTGGACTTAAACCAACGACTACAAGTGATGAACCACCATATCTTGATGAGTTAGATCTTGATGAACTGGATGCGGTTATTATAACTCACGCACATATGGATCATATCGGATACGTACCTTACCTGTACAAGTATGGCTATAAGGGTCCAGTATACATGACTGAACCAACAAAGTACTTAATGGAAATTCTACTACTCGACTATATTGAACTTTGTGAAAGAGAAGGTAAGAAACCACCATACAGTACTCAAGACCTAACTTCAGCACTCTATCACACCATAACGTTAGATTATGATAGTGTTACAGATATTGCTCCAGACATAAAGTTGACGCTCTACGATGCTGGTCATGAGATTGGCTCATCAATTGTGCATCTACATATTGGTAATGGTCTCTATAACATAATATATACTGGAGATTTCAAGTATGGCTCTACGAGATTACTAAATCAAGCTATTAAAAAGTTTAGAAGAGCTGAGTTATTAATTATGGAAAGTACATATGGTGGTAAGACTGACGTTCAGCCGCCAAGGATTGAAAGTGAGAAGAAGCTTATAGAAGCAATTAGAGACACTCTTGAAGGTGATGGAAAAGTGTTAATACCTGTCTTTAGTACAGGTAGAGCACAAGAAATACTACTAGTACTTAATGAGTCATTAATGAGGAAAGAAATTCCTAAAGTACCCATATACGTTGATGGTATGATACTTGAAACTCTAAACGTACATCTAATGTTTCCTGACTATTTAAATAAGAGTATTAGAGAACAGATATATGATGGTATTAATCCCTTCCTTAATGAGTATGTAAAGCCTATAGAAAGACCAAAAAGACCTGAAAAAAGGCATGAACAGGTAATGAGTATCGTGCAGGGAGAACCATGCATAATATTAGCACCTCACGGTATGCTTAATGGTGGACCAATACTTGACTACTTCGTACATATGGCTGAAAATGAGAAGAACTCCATAATATTTGTATCATATCAGGCAGAGGGAACTTTAGGTAGAAAACTTGTTCAAGGAGATAGAAAAGTAAGTTTAAGGTATTATAATGAAGAGCTTACACTAAACGTTAAGATGAAAGTTATAGACATACCTGGATTTTCAGGTCATAGTGATAGAAGACAACTACTAAACTATATTAGAGATATTGATCCTAAGCCACAAAAGATAGTTCTTGTACATGGAGAATCTAGCAAGATTGTGAATCTAGCATTAACAATAGAGTTGAAGTATAAGATACCAGTAATTACGCCAAACAATTTAGAAGCTATTAGACTTGTATAGTAAAGTGAATGTTAAGTATCGCTAAGTTTATAAACTCTGTGAGAACACGTATGTAGAACTATGTCAAGCAGATGTATAGACACTATAAATGAGGAGTTGCAAAAAGCTCTTAACAAGTTTGTCTTTGTTAAACTTAGAGGTGGTACAGAACTTAGAGGTAGATTAAGAAGTTACGACTCACACATGAATCTTCTATTAGAAGATGCTGAGGAAGTTTCAGGCAAAGATAGTGTAAAGAGAGGAGTAGTCTTTGTTAGAGGAGATACTGTACTCTTTATAAGTCCTGTTGAGTAGTTAGAATTTTTAATACGTAAGAAACCTACCCCTATGTTATCTGTCAAGATATTAGAGAAGACAGAACTACATGTTAAGTGCATTATTGAAAACATCCCTCCCTCACTAGTAAATGCACTTAGAAGAGTCATTATCAGCGAAGTACCTATATTAGCTATTGATGAGGTGATAATTCTAGACAATACTTCAGTTCTCTATGATGAAATACTTGCACATAGACTAGCCATGATACCTATAAAGACAGATCTCGATAAGTTTCCAAAAATTGAAGAGTGCGAAGAAGGTCTTGTAGATCCAAGTCTCTGTCAAGTAAGATTTGAACTTCAAGTAGAAGCTAAGGAACCCATGACAGTGTATAGTAGAGACTTAAAATGTGAAGACCCATCAATAGAGGTAGTATATCCAGATATACCAGTAGTTAAGCTTAGTAAAGGTCAGAGAATTATTATTGAAGCAATAGCTAAGTTAGGAAGAGCTAAAGAGCATTACAAGTGGCAAGCAGGTCTTGCAGCATATCACTACTATCCCAAAGTTATAATTAATAACCCTAAAGATAAGGAGTGCTTTAAGAAGTGTGTAGAAGTTTGTCCTGAAGCATTAGACTATGTAGATGAGATTATCATTAAAGATGTAGAGAAGTGTAGTTTTAACAAGTGGAAAACTTGTGAACAGTTATGTCAAGGTTCTATAAGTGTTGAGTGGGATAAAGAAAAGTACGTCTTTTGGGCAGAATCTTTTGGAAATATGAGTATTGAAGCTCTTCTAAAAGAAGCATTTAGAATTTTGAAAAAGAAGTTTATAGACTTCATGAGTGAGATTGAAAGTGAAATCTCAAGATTAGAAGCAACTACCTCTTCCTGAGATTGAAAGGTTTACCATCTTCAAGAATTCTCTTGCCAAGTTCAGGTTCTCTCTGTAAAAGAATATCTTTAACTTTCTCAAGAAATTCTAAATCTTCCTTTAAAGTTCTATACTCGTCTGGTAGTAGTATTGGTATTTCTTCCTTAATAGGATACCATCTACCACACTCTGGACAGTAGAGAATACCCTCAACAATTTCTCTCTTAATACACTCCTCACATGGAAATTCCATACCTTCCTTAACTTCTTTAATAAATATTCCCTTAAGACCACAGTACTCTTCACAATGAGGTTTTTTCTCCCACTCGTAAGGTCTTTCAACTACTTGCTCGTTAATCACTATTAATGTTAATGGAAATTTCTTATCATAAGGACATGCAAGAATATCCATTAATCTATACTTCACGTATTTGATTGCACGTCTAGATTATTTATATCTAACTCCACAACTGCATATGTAACGTAAAATCTGACTAACTTATGATAGAAACTTTTATAACTCATGTTAAAAATCACATTTACGTAAGTGTGATGATTGAAGAAGTACTTACTGTACTCGTTATGGAAGGAGCCATGCAGACAGTAAGTGATAACTGGTTTTTCATACTACTATTATGGATACTACTCTTCACAATACCCTTCCTCTTCTCTGACTATATACAGCTATGGAGACTATCATACACGATTAGTAATTTTATAAGTTTTCTAGACAGAATTGTGACTTCAAGTTTTGTTAGTATAGTTAACCTTATTGAGCAGCTGTTGAAATCTGAAAGAATGTCTGAGCGTAGAGTTAGAATTGAGTCTAGTATTAAGAATCTCATGGAACTTGCAGTTATTGAACCAACAACTCTCGAAACGCAAGGTCTTGTTAAGAAATTGAAATTGCTTGTCAACTTCTACAATGATAAACTTGAAAGAGATGTCTCACTACTAGTACCTAACGTTGAGAGAACTATAATTCAGAATCTTGTAAACGCTGTTGAAGGTTTAAGAGTGCTTAACTATATATATAAAATCGTTAATCATTACTATCGTCTAGGTATGAAGTATAGAAATCCATACCCACTTGTACAAATATACGTACTTATGCCCTTTATTAAGGAAGTAGTTAATGCTTTAAGTGGAGCTGTATCTACATTCCTTAAAGGTCAACCAATAGGTGATAGTGCAGGACCTTTAACAGCTTTCAAATTTTTAAAACAATGTAAGAGAGTTAATGAGATTAAACATACAATTAAGGATACCTACATATGTCTCTGCGAGTTTGAAGATAGAAAGGTCTATGTGGTTAAAGCTTTAGGACCAGGAGGTACTGTCGGTCACCTAGATGATGCGTTACTATACTTAATTGAACGTTCAGGAGTAAAGCCTAAGGTAATAATTACTGTTGATGCTGCACTTAAACTTGAAGGTGAGAAGACAGGAACTATAACTGAAGGTATTGGTGTTGCCATTGGTGGTTTAGGTATTGAGAAGTTTAATATAGAAACCATAGCTACCAAGTATGGTATTCCACTATACGCTATACTAATTAAAATGAGTATACAGGAAGCATTAACAACCATGCCAAAAGAAGTCTCAATAGCTGTTGACCAGGCCATTGAGAAGTTGAAGGATATCATTAGATCAATAACCAAGCCTGGAGATGAGGTTATATTCATCGGTGTAGGTAATACTGTTGGTGTTTCTCAATAACTTCTTCGGAATTAAAAATAGTTGCAGATTACCTTACACAACTCACTTCAACTTCTCTAACTCTCCTTTCACTATCAGATATGTTGAGACTTGTCAATCAGTATCAGAGTTCTACTTAAAAATTACTCTCCATTCTCAACGCTTCAGGAGTCACTTCTCGATTGGTTCTGTTGACTAGGTAGATGTTGATTTTCAAATGTTGAATTGAAATATCCACACCATAACATTTTATATTCAATTTTCTTTTGAAGCTTCTTGTAAGCTAGTAAATTCAACTTAACTCTCCAATCTTCCTTGACTTCGCCTAAGACGTTGAATTTTAAATTTCTTAAATTCTTCATGACTATTGTTGAATTTCTTTTAATAACCTCATTAACTATTTTAGTTGATAATAGTGATGTGAATATTCAATAATGTTTTTAGCTTTCTTATAGAAATATTTAACTCTATTCAATATTTTCTTGTTAAATCTCCACTTCA
>NJDF01000013.1:3455-9466 GCA_002254895.1 Thermoprotei archaeon ex4572_64 | reverse complement strand
GATTAATACCAGCACCATTTGTAGGAATTACTGAACCAGCTGCATCACCTATAAGGTAAGCATTATGTAGGGATAATCTATTTAGTAAGCCACTTACAGGTATTGTCTTCACTAAAGGTCTATGTAGCGGTTTGAGATCAAACTTCTCAAGAAATTTCAAATGTCTTGAAAGTACATCACTATAATTACTAACTTTTGAAGCTCTAATACCTAGACCTACATTGAATACCTTATCATCTCTTGGAAAAATCCATGCAAAACCTCCAGGACATAAATCATAGCTTAGTAAGACTATAGCAACATCACTATCATACTTCTTAGTACTTCTAGCTCTACATGAAGTTGCTATGACTAGTTCATTATCATCAAGTCTTGCATTCATATTTAAAGAGACATCAACTACTGAGGGATATGCATCAGCACCAATCACGATTTTTGATTTAATAATTCTCTCACCTTCTTTTGAAAATACTCTAAGTTTAAACGTTTCATTTCTGAGTAAACAATCAGTAACTGTTGTGCTGAATTGGACTTTACATCCACAATTTTCAGCACTCTCTATCAACTTCTCTAAAACTTTACCTTTATCTATGAGATATGTTTTAAACGGTAGAAGACCTACGTAGTAATTATCTATAAAAACTTTTACAAAGTTTATCTTATTAACAATAACATCACTATCTAAAGTCTCATTTAAAGTTTCAAGTAAGTACTTATAGATATTGCTTGGTATGTGTTTTTTCAAAATTTCTCTACTTGGAATTAATTCACCACAAATTATGGGAAATCTTGGATTAACTTTCTTCTCTATAATCACAATACTTAGATCATTAATACTCTTCAAGTACTTATACGTGAAGTATGTTCCTGCAGGTCCTGCACCTATGACTAAGATATCGATAGTCAAGACTCTCACTTGATTTGAAAAGTGATGTGTTGATGATATAGTTTTTACCTTTTAAGGGTTGAAAAAGGAGGAAAAATTTAATTGATCTTCTATCAGAGTATGTACTATGGGGCCTTATACTTGCCGTCTGTTCTTACAATTTTACCTTCCTTAACAAGTCTTGTTAGTTGTGCTTTAACAACATTTAGTCTCTCCTCACCAACAGCTTTAGCAATCTCATCAACTGAGAATTCTTGGCCTCTACGACTTGTTAGGAAATCCAAAATCTTCTTCTTAACACCCTCTACCATTCTAATCCCTCGAAGAAGTTTCTTTCTCTCACTTTATAAATAGTCAACTTTTACACACACACCATAATTTACATGTATTAAATCTTTAACACATCTCATAATTCTAATGTTTTAGTATGTGATGCAAAGCTAGTAAAAAATCAAGAATGATACCTTTTGCTCAGAGAGTGATTCATGTTATCACGATAATTTAATTTCTACTTAATCAGTAATGTTAGTAAAAAGAGAATACTAAGTGGAGGAGATTTTTCAGATTAATGACTCTGCACTCCATCCACGTCTTCTCAAGTATTTTGAGAAAGACTTAGAGTAACCGTATATGGTGTACACCTTCTTGGGTCTACAATAATCTATAAAGTATATGAGTTTTTCAAAATCATTATGATTGCTTAAAGGTATCTTTAAGAAATTTTTGTGATTCTTGATTAGCTTATCTTCAAGCCCTGTTAAGTATATCTGTATAGCATTTCTACAGTTGTTAAAGATATTGTGAGTAGTTGAAGTGATGATTATGTTACTAGTACCGTATCTACCCTTAAGACTCGAGATTAAATTATTGTATTTTCTAACTCTACTATCTGCAAGAAAAGAATATCCTCCTCTATATAGGAGCATCGATACTTCTTGAGCTTTTCCTAGAGGATTACATTTTAAGACTATCTTAACATCAGTATTGTAGTACTTTTCAACTAGTGATAGTATCTCATTGTAGAGCTCATTCCTTTCCGGAAATTGAAATTTTGGATGACCATAAGTTGAGTCGATTACTAGAACATCAACATCATCTATGAGATTTGAGCCTTGAGTCATGATAGTATTCTCTAAGTTGAAATCTCCCGTAATTCCTATCCTTAAATCTCTAAACTCAATAACATACATTAAACTACCAATAATGTGGCCAGCATTATAGGCATATACTATACATCTATCTAATTCAATAATGTTGCCAGTACCTACAATAGTTGCATTTCTTAGATATACATCATCTCTAACTTCAAGAACCTTTTTACTGAAACTAGTCAAGATGCAATTTCTGGCCTTCTCGACTTCTTTACATACGTGATCTTTATGTGCATGAGTTACTAATACATGCTTAACGTAGTTTATCAATGTTGGTCTTGATGGATCTATAAGTATAGTTTCATCATTGTGCTCAATTAATATGCCGTCAAAGTACTTAATCTTGACCATTATTCTCTCTCTATAAATCTTTTAAGCATTGGATATATTTCAAATACTTGCTCGCGCATAGCTAGAGCGTAGTACTGTAATACAATTTCTACAAGCAGTATAAGGCCAATACCACCACTAAATACGTGTAATAAATCGCCTACAGCTGCTATGAGTCCGGCAAGTACACCGCTAGTGATTGTTAGTGCACTTATGTATTTCTCGAGGTACTTGGCAATAATTTTAACACTTGGTCTAAAACCTGGAATATGTAGACCACCTTGAACAATGTATTTTGCTTGATCTTCAGCACTCATACCTGCAATATTGACCCATATATAGGCAAATACTGTCGCTAAAGCTATGTATATTAATATATGTGCTATTACGAATTGCGGAGTAATGTTTGGTGGTGCTGGCGACCATAGAAAATACATTAATGAGTTTTCACATGGAGCCCAAGTGCCTGGCTTTATTTCCTTCATACATACAAGCCAGTGTAGTGATGGATTATTAATGCCTACCGACGTCCAGAGAGCTAGAAGTACTTGATGTATTAATGATAAGGTAAAGGCTGTAAAGATTATAGGTAGTACTGAAACATACATTAATCTTAAAGGTAAAGTATACTTAAAACCTCTATACTGAGTAATTACTAGAGGTATTGACACTCTAGCCATCTCTATGTAGAGTATCACTATGGCTAGAACGATCGTTGATATGAAACCTACAAGTGTTGCTGGTCTTTCAAAACTATATATTAGCGATGTGAGATGGTCAAGACTTCCAAGTGATGCATGATATATAGCAACAGTAAGTGCAGGAATAATGCCTAAAGGTAATTCGTGACCTGTGGGGTATATGGGAGAGAAAGTATACCAGAAAATTGTCCTCAATATACTTACGAGTATGAATAAACTAATACCACTACCAATACCCCAACCCTTCGTAATCATATCATCTAGAAGAATTATCATCAATGTTGCGAATTGTAATTGAATAATAACTAACAACGCAGAAATTGGTGTTAGTGGTCCTAACTGACCACTAGCAATAATAACTAAAGTTTCTCCAAAAGCTATGAAGAGAGCTAAAAGTTTATACAAACCATTAAATCTTGCTTGATCATGAGGATCACTTAAATCTATATTCAATACTCCTGAAAAGACGAGTATCTCAAGAACTATACCTGAAATAATTAATGGTGCAATTCCGAGCTGCATTAATGTACCTCCCGTAGATGCAAATATCATAGCAACTAGTGGATTATACATTGTAGATACTTTAAGTAGATCAACACCGTAGAGTGGCGTTATGGACATGAGTAAGTATATAGTTATAGCTAGAAATGTCCAGAAAAGTCTAGAACTTACAGATAATGGAGTTGAAGGTCTGGGAACTGTTGGTACTAATCTTAGTATGGGTTCAATAATGTCTATAAATCTCTTCTCAACCATAGCCTTAAAAGGCATAGTGTAGACAGACTTAAAAATGTAATCCTCACAATCAATTTATCTTAAATGACTACTAAACCATTCAAGACTATAATCAATAATTGCTGCTCTATGTATAGGATTACTAAATGAGTGATCAGCACTATGAATGATGATCAGCTTCTTAATATTGGAACCAATATTTCCGTAAAGCTCTTCAACATGATTTACAGGAATAAACTCATCACTAGATCCATGAATAAGCAGTACTGGACACTTGACCTTTCTAACTACTCTTGCTAAATCGTAACAGTCAAGATCTTTAATAAATGACCACTTAATAGTTTGTAGATCTAGTTGTTTAAGATTTTTAACAACAACTTCCCTTAAATTTACAGGAACAGCAATACATACAAGTGCGTCAATCTTAACTAACGTAGAGATAATTAAAGAGATGTAAGCACCAAGACTACTTGCAAAAATGCCAATTCTTTCAAAACCCTTACTCTTTATAAAGTTCAAAACTATCAGTAAGTCTTGAATTCTATCGATGATTTTGGTATCTTCAATTTTACCACTACTCTCATTGACACCTCTATGATCAAATCTAAAGACTGAGAAACCTTTACTGCAAGCTTTTTTGGCAAGTTCAACATATTTACTACTATCCTTACTGCTGAAAAGTCCATGGCAAGTAATTACGCATCTCTTTAAATCTCCATAATGCAAAATACCTGAAATGACGTTGTCTGACCACTCAATTCTAACTTTCTCAATACTCATTATGGAGATATTCTTTAAACTACTCAAAAACTTCACTATATCGGTATTAATGATGAATATGTATGTTGACGAGTTTCTAACGTGCAGATTGTGAAAGTGTAGGTGTGTTTATAAGTTAGGTAATCTTAAAGTATATGAGTGATTGGTGACATGCCAACTGATACATGATGATTCCTGGGGTAAATGATCTTTATGAAGAGATTTCTCCATGACAGGTTTTGTAGTGAACTATGCCTGTTGGTATTACTTATTAATTTAATGTAGTACTCCTTTAATTATAATCACTTCACCACCTGCTTCTTTTATTTTCTCTTCAGCTTTCTTAGTTACTTGTGGTGTTTCCACTATTATTGCATGTTTAACATTTCCTTCACCTAGAAGTTTATTATAACCTATTTTTAGTAAGTTTACACGGTACTTACCATTCTCAATCTGTGCCAATCCTTCTCTTGCAAGATCTTCAATGATATTATCAAGCTCACCAACATTGATAGTCCTCCACTTTTTAACTAATGGTGGTGGTTGAATAAAGCCATGTTTGCCAAAGTAATCAGGCTCATAAACAAGTACCCAAGTCCATTTATGCTTATGCCTACCTGATCTACCACGACCACCAGAACTACCTGACTTTCTGTGCTGACCTACACGACCCCATGAATGTGTTCTCCAACCTCTCAAGTATCTTGATTTCTTCTTAAATCTACGAACCATTTCTAAAAGGCTTAACTTTTCAAATATTTAAATTTTCTCAAATCTAGTTCTGTTGATTACATGTATGTTGAATTAAGAATGTTGATTTGGAATGGTCTTGATTTACTTTATTTCACTAATTACTAATATTCTAACTTTTTTGCCAATAAGATTTTTCACGTCTTCATGGTATTTCTTATGCACATAAATCATTATGTCTTTCCCATGTTTAATAAAGGTGCCTTCAATATAGACAACTACAGTCTCACCTAAGGAAAAGCTAGAGAGACTTATTTAAAAAACTACAGCTAAGAACTCACTTAGATTCGTTATTCATAGTAAAGAAATTTCATTAAATAAGGTAAGTAAGGCATTATATGAAAAATTGAAGAAATATGGATTACCTTCATATCTCAGCATTACAGCTATTAAGGAAGGTATTGAAATAGCTAAGTCTTGGCTAAACAATCCAAAAAGAGGAAAATATCCTGTGTTAAAAAGAAAGCATTTAACATTTCATCAAAAATATAGTTACACTATTGATTTACAAAACTTCATAGCAAACATCTTAACAATTAATGATAGAGTTAAGGTAAAGCTATTACATGATAAAGATTATGTAAGTAAATTTAAGGATTGGAAAGTTGAAGGAGCTAAACTATTGTTAAGAAATGACAAATTATACCTACACGTAACTTCTGAGAAGGAAGTAAATGAACAAAAACCAAAAGATTACTA
>NJDF01000013.1:0-3426 GCA_002254895.1 Thermoprotei archaeon ex4572_64 | reverse complement strand
GAGTACTACACATCATTAATATCAACAAGAATAGTTAATGAAATTGTTAAGAAAAATGCTTCAATAATTATGGAGGATTTAAGAAATCTTAAATTCAATGTTTTAAGCAATGTTAGGAAAGATTGGAGAATTAAACTAAATCTACTAACATATAGAAAATTACAACATAAGATTGAGTATAAATTATCATGGTATGGATATGAGGTATATTATGTAAATCCTAGAAATACATCTTCAATTTGTCCTAGATGTAATAGTAAATCAGTTAATAATGGTTATAGAAAGTTAAAGTGTATTAAATGTGGATTTGAAGCTGATAGAGATGCAATAGCATGCTTAAATATTCTAAGAAAATTTAGCCATAAATGGGAGGGGTTTGGTTTCCCTCAACTGTCCCTGAGAGAGATGAAACCCAATCCCAATGAAGGAGAAGTTGACTAGGGGATTTAATCCCCTAGTCAACAGAACCTTTAAGGAGAATTAATAAATTACTTTAAGAGATTTTTCTCTCTAAGTATTTTAACTATATTTTCTACAATTTCTTCAGGTCTTGGTGTTGCATCAACATCTACGAGTAAACCTCTTCTTCTGTAATAATCAATTATGGGTGAGAATTGTTGTCTATATACTTCAAGTCTATGTCTAATAACTTCAGGTTTATCGTCTTCTCTCTGATATAATTCTCCACCACATTCACATTTATCAGGTTGTGGTGGTGGCATAAACTTTATGTGATAATTTCTACCACATTTCTTACATACACGTCTACCACTAAGTCTTTCAATAATGACTTCATCAGGACACACAAAGTTGAGTACGATATCAACTTTGGCAAATTTATCAAGCTCTTCAGCTTGCTTTAAAGTTCTTGGAAATCCGTCAAGAATAGCACCTCTCGCTTTACAATCTTCCTGACCTAATCTATATCTAACTACCTCAACAACTACTTCATCAGGTACAAGTTCGCCTCTCTCTAGATAAGATTTAATTTTCTTGCCAAGCTCACTTTCTTTTCTAATTTCTTCTCTAAAGATATCACCAGTAGATATGTGCGGTATTTCTAGTCTCTTAGCAAGCATACTCGATATAGTGCCCTTACCAGCGCCTGGAGGACCAATAACAACAATTAGCATAGAGTTCATAATTAATATTCATATTAAAGCTTTACTATTAGTGAAGGACCTACCTCATCTTCTCTTCTATGGTCCTCCAGGTACTGGTAAGACAACTATGGCGTTAGCATTAGCCTACGAACTGTATGGTGATAAAATTTATGAGAATGTTTTAGAACTTAATGCAAGTGATGAAAGAGGAATTGCAGTTATTAGAGAGAAAGTTAAGGAATTTGCAAAAACTTTACCTACAGTTGACGTTCCTTTTAAACTAGTTATTCTTGATGAGGCAGATAACATGACTGCTGAAGCACAACAAGCACTTAGAAGAACAATGGAGATGTATACAGGAACAGCAAGATTCATATTACTTGCAAATTATGTTTCAGGAATTATAGAGCCTATACAGTCTAGGTGTGCAGTCTTCAGATTCACACTACTACCCAAAGAAGCCGTTATTGAAAGGTTGAAATATATTGCTGAATGCGAAAATGTTAAAGTTAATGAAGAAGCTCTTGAAGCTATTTGGGAGATTAGTCAAGGAGATATGAGAAAAGCTATAAACATTCTACAAGCAGCTTCTGCAATTGAAAGTAAGGTATCTGTAGAGACCATATATAGAGCCTTAGGTAAGGTAAGTCCATCAGTACTTAAAAACATTCTTTATGAAGCTATTTATGGTAATTTCTCAAAAGCATTAAGACAAATCTACGAGCTCATACATGAGCAGTGTGTTGACCCTATAGACATCATTAAGGCAATTCATAGAGAAGTAGTGTCATATACTTCACAGTTAAAGATTCCTGAAAATATGAAACCTAAACTACTCTTCATAGTATCCAATCATCACTATAGAATACTTAGAGGTTCAGATGCTGAACTACAGATATCAGCTTTACTTGCAAAATTAAGGAAGGCCGCAAATGCAGTTTAAGAAACTCAATAACTCTTAAAATTGGGAGAAAGATTTATAATTTAGTTAATTTAAAAAAGAGCAAAAACTTTAAATAGGGTAGAATCATGAATTCAGACCCCTCATCCGGAAGTGAGGAAAAAGTTTCAAGACTAGCCTTAAGGAGAGGTGTTCAGGTACGCTCAAGAGAAGAATTTGAACAAAAAACTTGTCCTCACTGTGGTTCATCAACCTTCATCTATGATGCCGAGAATGGTCAGATTGTATGTGCTAGGTGTGGATTAGTCATTGAGGAGAGAGTTCTAGATCTTGGACCTGAGTGGAGAGCTTTTACACCAGAGGAGAGAGAAGCTAGAGCAAGAACTGGAAGTCCACTTACTAGACTTACAAGTGAAGCATTAACGACAACCATTGACTGGATCTCTAAAGACTCTACAGGTAAAGAGTTAGATATAAGGAAGAAACTTGAAATTCTAAGGTATAGAAAGTGGCAACAGAGAGTCAGAATACAGACAAGTTATGAGAGAAATCTTTTACAAGCTATGAATGAGCTAAATAGAATAGCATCACAGCTAGGCATACCTAAAGCATGCGTTGATGAGGCACTAAACATTTACGAACAAGTACTGCAGAAAGGACTTGTTAAAGGTAGAAGTGTTGAAGCCATCGCAGCTGCATGTCTACACATGGCTTGTAGAAAAATTGGTGCACCTAGAAGTCTTGATGAGATTTCACAATACACAAGAGCTTCTAGAAAAGAGATTGCTAGATGCTTCAGATTAATAGCTAAAGAGTTAGGTGTTAGATTACCATTAAGTGATCCAAGACAATACGTTCCAAGAATCGTTGATCAATTAAAACTTAGTGGTGAAATTCTTAGAGAAGCCCTAAAGATACTTGATGAAGCTAGGAGAAGAGGATTAACTGCAGGTAAAGATCCTGCAGGATTAGCGGCAGCTGCAGTATACATTGCATCACTACTTAGAGGTGAAGTTAGAACCCAAAAGGAAGTAGCTATGGCAGCACAAGTAACTGAAGTTACTGTTAGAAATAGGTATAAAGAACTTGCAAGAGAACTTAACATCAAAATACCAATAAAGTAAAGCCATGAAAGGTAAGATCTTAGGAGTAGAGTATAGAGAGTACTGTGAAGTATGTACATTAATTCAAAGTTCAAGTAATCTTACACTACTTAGAGATGACAAACTTGTAGTGATAGTTCATCCAAAACCTTTCAATAATGGTCATTTAATAATCACAACGATAAAACATCTCTCGCTCAACGAAATTGAAGATTACGAATTAACTTTAATGTTTGATCTTACTAGAAGATTAATGACTCTTCTAGAAAAGATATATACACCGCACGGATTTAACATAATCATTAATCATGAACCTCAT
>NJDF01000012.1 GCA_002254895.1 Thermoprotei archaeon ex4572_64 | reverse complement strand
CAGGAGAAGAATTAAGGAACTATACCCACCACAGGAAGAAGCTATTAGAGCAGGTATTCTAAATGGTGAAAATATTCTACTCTCAACCACGACAGCTACGGGTAAGACTTTCCTAAGTGAGCTAGTCATGGTTAATGAAGCACTTACTAAGAGAGTAAAAAGTGTACTTATTGTTCCATTAAGAGCTTTAGCTTATGAGAAGTTTAAGGATTTAAGAATGTATGAAGAGCTAGGCATAAAAGTTGCAGTCTCTACAGGTGAATATGATTCTCAGGATGAGTGGCTTGAACACTACGACATCATCATAACTACATACGAGAAATTCGATAGTCTATTAAGACATAGACCTAGGTGGTTAGAAAAGGTTGGTGTTTTAGTTATCGATGAAGTACACTACATAAATGATGGTAAGAGAGGACCAATAATTGAGGCTATAGTCTCTAAGTTGAGATGTATAAAACTCAACACACAAATAATTGCACTCTCAGCTACTATTGGTAATCCAGATGAGCTTGCAGAATGGCTAGGTGCTAAACTCGTAAAGTCTACGTGGAGACCAGTAGAGTTGAAAGAGGGTGTGTACTATGATGGTGAGATATACTTCTCAGACGGTACTGTCAGAAGTGTTGAGAGAATTGATAATCCTATTGTGGACTTAACGCTAGATTCCATACTTGATGATGGTCAAGTACTAATCTTCACGAATTCGAGAGCAAGTACGGTCAAGATTGCTCGATACTTAGCAGAATTTATAAGTAGAAGCAGTTTAAACATTATTAACCCAAGAGAGACCAGTAAAGTAGCTGATGGCAGGTCTCGATTACGAGACTAGAACTTTAATTGAGAATTCCTTTAGAAGTAGAGTGATCAAGGTCTTAGTCTCAACAACAACACTTGCAGCAGGTGTTAACTTACCTGCACGTAGAGTGATCATTCATGATTATAGAAGATATGAGTCAGGAATTGGTATGGAAGAGATACCTGTAATGGAGTACAAGCAGATGGCTGGAAGAGCTGGAAGACCAGGTCTAGACCCTTACGGTGAAGCAGTACTTATTGCTCGAACTGATGATGAGATTAACTACCTTATAGAAAACTACATCAAGACCAATCCTGAAAGAGTAACTTCAAAATTCTTCATTGAAGAGAACTTAGCAACACAAATTCTTGCAGCTATTGCAAGTAATTACGCAAATAGTGAGAATGATGTTCTAAACTACGTCACTAAGTCTCTAGCAGCCTATCAAGATAGAATTGATAAGAATATCGTAATGAAGACTCTATTAGCATCTAGAGTAAAAAATATAATTCAACTACTTGAAAAGAATAACTTCATTAAGAGAACTAGTAATGAAGTAATACCTACAAAACTTGGACTAGTAGTTAATAGGACGTATTTAGATCCATACACAGCTAGTAAATACGTAGAATTACTGAAAGGTAAGGTTGAGTACAGTGACTTAGGTTATCTCCACATCATTATGAAGTCTAAAGAAGTACCTAAGTTAAGATTGAGAAGAAGTGAAATTGATAAGTATGTAGAGCTTACAGTCAATTACTGGAGTGACTTAGTGATAAATGAAGCTACGTTTGAAGATCTGGTTGAAAATAATGTTAACAAGGAAGTTCTAGATAAGGTATTGTCTGAAGTTAAGACTGTGTTCATGGTATTTGACTGGATTAATGAAGTTGATGAAGACACCTTATTTAAAAATTACGAAATTGGGCCTGGAGATTTGAGAATGTATATCGATACTTTAGAGTGGTTAATACATGCAGCTCAACAATTAGCTAAGGCTTTAAATCTTAAAAATCATGAATACAATCTTGAAATTCTTAAATGGAGAGTTAGGTATGGCGTTAAACCTGAACTTCTTGAACTTGTAGTTAATCTCGAAGGTGTTGGTAGGGTTAGAGCTAGAGCACTGTACAATGCGGGATTTAGATGTATTGAAGAACTTGCACAAGCCACGGTATCCCAATTATCAAAAATTAAAGGTATTAGTGAGAAAATGAGTGAGAAGATCATTAAGCAAGCACAAGACCTTATAAGTAAGAGAAGTGTTGTAAAGTTCAGCATTAAGGGTAGTACTGGTGATAAATCTCACTACAAGCCTTCCAAAACTATACTTGATTATTTTAAGAACTAATAAGTGAGTGAAAGTGATGTTAAAAATAATTACATCAGAAAGTATTGAGCAAACGTACATCAACAACTACGAGAAGGAGTATTTAAAGATACATAGTAAACAATTACTTCTAAGCATTAGAAAGGTAGAGAAGAATATTGACATCATTAAGATACAGTTAAGTCAAGCTAAAAGAGTGCTAAATCTTATAAATGATTATGGTAGCATTATATTACTCACTAAACCTCAAGATTTATGGATTGGTAAGACCTTCACTAGAAGATCAAGTATTTTCAACGTATCAACATATATTGCTAGAGAATTAAATGATAGAGTCTTAATCTTAAATTTAGATCAACATTTAGGCATTGGTTTTCTAGACTTAATGCTAGATGCAGAGAAGATATTATACATTGACATCTATAGTGCTAGTGAAGATAGCAAGAAATTGTATAAGATGTCTATTAATAATCCTTGGAAGATCTTGAACATACCTTTACCGCCGGGAATTACTGATAAACTATACCTTCAAGTTCTTGAACAACTTGTAATCAGAGATGTAGTGCAAGCATTCAATCCCAAGTACCTAGTAGTACCTTTAGGCTTTGATACTCATAGAGATGATCCTAAAGGCGAGTTTCAATTAACATGCGACTTCTTTCATAGTCTTGGCATTGTCTTAAAGGAGCTTAATGAGAAGATAAATCTTAGAAGTATAGTGGTTACTGAATGTTGCCATTCAAGAAAGGTGTTAAATAAGTGCTTTCCAAATCTTGTTGCAGGATTGTTAGGTATCGATAAGATGTATCATGAGAATGAAGGTGTTCCTTCAAGTCTTGTTAAGGAGTTTTATCTTCAATATTTTAGAAAAGTTAAGTACATAGTTAACAAGTATTGGTTTGAGAAGTAGAAAAACTCACTTATGTGTAGCATTTGGTACTGGTGATTTCGACGATTCGTTTGGAAAGAGCTTATCTAAAACTTTCTTAGGAACTTTATATACTCTTAAAGCAACCTCTCTAATAAGTTTGTCTGGAGGTGCACATTTAGGTACGTTAATCTTTACACAATATGCATACTTCATAATTTTCCTCTCAGTGAATGACTTAATTTCACCTAAAGCTATCTGTTCGGCAAGTTTAAAGGCAACGTAGAACTTCACGTAATTAATAACTTTCTGACTTAATGGATCATTAATTTCTGAAAGTACTTGCTGTATTACCTTGAAGCACTTTGTGAAATCTTCTTCTGTGAAGAAGTTTAGTATTGTTCCTGTAAATACAAACCTCAAAAATCTAAAGATTCTATCCTCTCTACTAACACCAATGCTTGAGTTATCTAAAAGCTCTAAAATTCTTCTCTTAATCTCATCATTAACACCATAACCATTACCTCTAATCATTGTGAAGATTTGATCGCATACCAACTCAACATTGAATAGATACTTTAACCCCTTCATGACATCATCATCGAGTCCTAAACCGTACTTGCCAATAAGGTATACTGTGGCTATTTCTTTGTCATAGATTCTAATCTTTGATAATCCTCTAAAGGGTTCGATACCTCTCTGTCTATATGCAATGTATAGTAACTCCTCAAGCTGGGTTCTTGTACTTATCTCACCTTTCAAGATCTTGTCCCATATATCTATTATGATCTCAATTCTATCTCTATATAGTTCCTTACTGTTTGACATCGATTTATCACCTTACTACACTATCACTTTACTACATAATTGTGTCTAAATTTTTAAAAATATCGAAGCATCCTTGCTTGATGATGTCTGTACTAAGTGAGAATCCGACACGCCCATCGCTCATCAGGTATCAGACACCAACGCGCTCTTCATCGACTAAAATGGTGTGAATGTTTTTATATATCTTTGTTCAAGTAAACACTGACTTTTAAAACTTCTTCTTCTCTATAACAATTCTGCAGGGTATTGATAGTTTTGACTTTGCTCTTCTTAAAGCCTCTTTAGCATCCTCGATATTTTTCTCTTCAATCTCTACATACATGATTACAGTTCCTGATTTTTCAATTCTTACAGCTCTACCCACAGGACTTCCAAAAGCAAGTCTCATACCTTCTTGAAGTCTATCAGCACCTGCCATAGCAAGCATCTTATTCTCTCTAAGTACATGAAATGGATACACGTTGAGTCTTAGGTAGAAGTTCTCCTCACCTATCTTTCTATTTAAGTACTTGAAAGCCATTTGACGTGCAGCTTCTAAAGCATTTGCACGTATTTGACCAATCTCTTCAGCAACAAGTTTAACAACAGTGTCAAATTTACTTCTCTGAACGTGACTAGTGGCACCCATATCGAACTTAGGTATCTGTACGTATGGAGCACCATGAATGTACTCAAGCCTAGTATAGGGAGGACCACTGAAGTGACGATAACAGCGTCCAGGTCTTAGAGGCATACTAACATTTTGGCTTGTCAAGTACTTTTAAATCTCACTATTTAAGAACATGTCTTCTACTAATCAGTACTGTTCTACCATCCTTACTTCTAATCTCGATTACTCTATGATATGGTATGTACTTGACTTTACCTTGCTCCATGTATTCAAAACCATTACTATAAACACCTACAAGACTTTCAAGATCAATCTCCCTAACATTACCTTCATGACCTCTAGAGAGGTAAATCAGTACGTAGTTATGTAGTTGATTTGTCCATTTTAACTTGTTCAAAATTTCTCTAATTGTAACCATGTTACTTAATGTCAACTAAGATTTATAAAGTCTATAGTATTCCACTAATTTCATGCCAATTACTGATCCTGAAAAGTTGAGAATTGCTATGGAGCACAGATTCGGTTACTGGATCTGTAGAAAATGTGGTGCTCGCAATCCTTTAGGTGCTGAGAAGTGTAGAAGATGTAAAAGTAAAAACTTAAGACCTAAAAGATTAAAGAAGAAGTAGCATGATTGAAGATATCATAGGTAATGCAGACAAAGTCTTAGTTATAGGTATTGGTGGTGGAGGTGACGTCATTGGCTCAATACCAACATATAGACTAGTAATTACTTCAGGTTTAGAAGCAATTTTGGGAGCTATTCCTTGGGAGAGATTCGTTATAGATCCAAATCCAGGACCTATAAGTCTCGAAGAATTTGTAAATATTGAAAGGATAGGTAGTTCCCTAGCTTATGCCAATGAGAATAGTTACGCTATTAGAGGTGATGATAGAAGAGTGATTGTACCACAGATAGTTAATGTCTCTAAAGTACTTAAAGTTAAGGGTTTAATAATTGATATAAATAGACCTATCTCACTGATATGTGAAGAATTGAAGAAACTTTGTATTGATGAGAGAGTTGAAGCCATTTTTGGTATTGATGTGGGAGGTGACGTTCTTGCTCAAGGTCTTGAGCATGGATTAAAAAGTCCCCTAGCTGATGCATATATGCTTACAATTCTCTGGAAGCTACATAGAGAGCTGAACATACCTGTCATCATTGGCATACTAGGACCAGGAGTTGATGGTGAATTACCTAAACACTATGTGCTTTCAAGGATAAGTGAGGCAGCAGCTAGGGGTGGCTATCTAGGTGCTAAAGGAATTACTAAGAGTGATGTTGAACTCATGGAAGAAGTCTTAAAGTACGCATATTCAGAAGCAAGTAAGATACCTATCGATGCTTTTAAGGGGTTTAGAGGTATCAAGGTGTTAAGAGGAGGTGTCAGAAAAGTCAATGTTGATATCGATGCAACAATAACCTACTATCTAAATGTTGATCACGTATTCAGTATGAACAATCTCGCGCAGAAAATAGTAACTGCTAATAGCATTATAGAAGCCTCTAAGATTTTGGAAAGTAATGGAGTAGTAACTGAGTTGCATATTGAGTATGAACTCTACAGATACTACAGAACTACAGGCAAATATCCATCAAGTACAGAACTTCTAAACATAATTACAAACTTGGAGAAAAGAGTAAAGAAGAGAGGTTGAGAGAAGTGATAGTTACATTCTTAACGTCAATACTTACAATTCTAATCATTATTGCCTTTTATCCTTCACTACTTCAATCAGTCTTATCTTTAAAAGGTGCGAGAAGTATCTATAGGGTAGACGTGTTAGAGAGTAGAAAGAGAGGTGAAGAAATATTCATCCTAGTGCCTATAAGGAGAGAGAGTGAAGATGTAATTGAAAGTTTCTTAAAGAGTATTATGCAGGTGAGTACCTCAATCCATTACAATCTAATCTTCATTATTGATGAGGATGAGCCTGAAAAGTTGCTTAAAGCCATGAGGAGAGTGAATTTTCAGAGAGATGTTAAGATACTACATAGACCTAAAGCTAAAGGATATAAAGGTGGAGCTCTAAACTACGCTTTAAGCAATTTAGAGTTGATGTATTAGCAAGAGGACAGAAATTAGGTTATGAATATTTCTTCAAGTTCTTAAAAGGACTTTACAGATATACTGGCTGGATACCCACATTAGGTAGTGGTCTTTGCATTAAGTACTCTACATTAAAGTTAGTTAATGGATTTCCAGAAACTATTCTTGAAGATGTCGAGCTTGGCGTGAGGCTGCTTATAAATGACGTTAATATCAAGTATTGCGAGGACACCTACATACTACTGGAAGCTCCAAGTAATTACTACTCCTTCACTTTACAACAGTGTAGGTGGGCTTACGGTACGATAAGTATTGTGAGAAGGTATTTTAAGTACTTTTTAAAATCTTGGAGAAACTTCATAGTCTTACTTTATCTCTGCCAATATCTGGCATACATGACGATCATACCCATAATCATTATCATGTACATATTTTGCGTCATGGGTATTAACTTAAATTACTTGACCTTACTTATCATCACTTCATTCTCAATCTTTGCAGTCACATTATACGTTTTGAGTATGTACTTAACTTTAGGTAAGTTATGTTTAAAGGATTTAATGAGCATTAATTCCATAAACATGGCTTACATACTTGCCATTCCAAGAATGGCATGGTCTTTACTGCTCGGCTTGTCTGGATGGTCTTTTAAGTGGATACCTACACCTAAGGGTGTCAGAAAATATCGTCATGGAGTTATTATTGAAGTTATATACTTCTCTATAGTACTTACTCTTCAGATATTGAGTATTGTAAAGATGTTATTCACAATTACATTACTAACATTACCTCTAACTTTATGTCTAGGTAGAGGACTATATAGATTGTTACGTGGTACTTTATAAGTAATCTGTAATTAATGATCTTCTACAAGTGTACATTAACTTCACACTATCAATAACTTTACGTAAGTCATTTTCAATAATTTCCCTCTTAGAGGGATCATAAAGCGCTGAAGCTGGATGGTATGTTGCGGTCAGTATTACTCTATGGTTTTGAATATTTACATCAAAGATTTGCCCCCTAATTCTAGATATTGATTGCGTATATTTGCTTCTCATACCTGAAAGTCTTAACAACTCTCTAGCACTATGCCTGCCAAGACAAATTATAACTTTAGGCTTGATTATTAAGATTTGCTTAACTAGATAAGGTAGACATGCATTAATCTCTTCAGGTTTAGGATCGCGATTTTCAGGCGGTCTACATTTGACAATGTTTGTAATATATGCTTGACTTCTAGATAAACTTGTCTTCTCTAAGATCTTGGTAAGTAATTGACCTGCAGGACCTACGAAAGGTCTTCCCTCAATATCCTCTTTCTCACCAGGTGCTTCACCTACTATCATAACCTCTGCATTTAATGGGCCTTCACCAGGAACTGCTCTTCTTCTATGCTTATGAAGTTCACACTTACTACAATTTAGAATTTCTTTAACAAGTTCATCATATGTCTCAGTGTAGGACATATGCTTTTTTACACGATGAGGATTAATATATCTTAAGGTTAAAGAAAAATGTGATTTTCAAACTATTTTCAAGAATGAGTAAGAATAGACAGGATAGGTATAGGAGATTAATTGGACTTCCAGTATATAGTAATACTGGTCTACCTTTAGGATACGTCTCTGGTGTCAAGATATTCAAGAAGTCGCAAACTATAAAGGGCCTCATAATTAGAACATTAACTGGTGAGGAAAGAGAGATTGAGGTTAATGAAGATAATTTCAACATAGTGAGTAATAAGATAATCTTAAACTTATCATCTAGTCAAGATCATGATAAAGCAATATCAACTATAACTAGAGATATTGAAGTAATTAAAAGTAAAATTCGAGAATACAATGATAAGTTAATTAAACTTAATGATCTATTGATTCAGGGAAAAATTAATAGTGAGATCTTCTCTCAAGCTAAAGAGAAAATTGAAAAAGAGAGAAATAAGCTTGTTAAACTATGCATAGATACTATCAATCAAATAGATGAAATGATTAATGATCTAGATAGAAAGTATCAAGATTACGATAAGAGAAGAAGCGAGTTGCTCATTAAGAAAATACTTGAGAGTTTAAACATAGAGGAAGAAAAGGAATTAGAGATGCTTGATAAGATTATAGATAATGTTCGTAAGGAGAAATCTAAATTAAGTATGTTAAAGATGGAGCTACAGAATGATTGTCTAGGCTAAACTGATCTAAACTTTATAGTTACTGCTTCATCGAAATGTACAAATCTTTCAGTATCATCGTCGATAAAGCCAAGAACTTTATGTTCAGTATTTGCTTTACAATTCTTACAGTATAGCCATATTGAACTACCATAGATTGTCAGGTCAAAAGCTACATTGAACTGTTTTTCAACTCCACACCTCGTACACCTTATGATCCATCTAGTCAAAGTTATCGATTATTCTCACATTAATGAAGATTATAAACCTTTTATCTTCTTAACCTACTAATCATTACCTCTATAAGTCTTACTGCAGGATTTTTACCAAGAACCTTAGTTAATTCTCTCCAGTCTGGTGAGCCATTCACTTCGAAGATTACATACCCATTACTACTCTCACCAATATCTACACCACCATATACTAGTCCTAAAGCCTCAACTGCTCTTATGGCAATTTCTTCTAGTTCTGGATCAGGATTTTCACAAGGTTTACCAATAGCTCCTTGTGCAATGTTTGTCTTCCAATTTCCGTCGATAGATATTCTGTATATACATCCAAACACTTCACCGTCTATAACCATAACTCTAATATCTCTATTAGGCTTATTCACATACTTCTGGATATATATTGGCTTTTTGAAATTAATTAAAGTTTTCATTACATGAAAAGCAACATCAGCATCTGTCATGTATGCGTATAGTAAATCTTCAGTACTCACTGTTGGTGGTGTAGGTAATTTCTTAGCGTGAAGTATGAGCATTGTTTCAAGCTTATTTCTGCTTCTAAGTAATGCATCAAGTGGATTTATAGTTATGATTCCTGAATGTTCTAGATATCTAATTAGTGCTATTCTTCTCAAATATTGCTCAAGATCTATGAGCAAACCTATACTTCTCAAAAATATACCTTCAGGATTAAAAACATGCTCTCTTAAGCATACCTTAACGTCATTATCAATAATTATTGATAGTCTTGATAGAGGAACATACTTAACGCTGCATCCAGATTGTCGTGCATAGTTAATTAAATCTCTACATGGATAGTCAGGTATTGTTGAGTCTCCAATTATGGCTATAGTATGGCTAGGCATATAAGAGATGATTGTTTTAATGATTTTTAAGGTTTAGATTAGTTTAGTACTTTGACCAGTATTCCTCGTTAAACTTATCAAGCATAATTAATCTCTTCTTAATGTTTGGATGAGTTGAGAAGAGTTCAGCTATTTTCTCACCTAGCGTTAATGGTTTAGATTTTAAGTACTCAATAAATGAAGATACATCTCTAAAGTGTGGTTTGACTTTAGTGGTTACATCTTGAATGAAGAGAGCTCTAAATTGTGAAAATCTTGCAAGTTCCTGCTCATCAAAGTTGTATTTAGAGGCAAGTACTATCTTGGCAAGAGCTCTCTGCAGTAATTTACCACCATTTGGTACAAGTTTCACTGAATGCCTATCTGCAAAGTACTCTCTAAATCTACTAAATGCAAGTACAAAGAGGTTCAGTATGAAGGCTACAACAAGTAGAGCTACTCCTATAGCTATGAGTATTAACCATGATGGAGCTCCTTCTCTAGCTTCTCCTCCAAAAATTGATCCAAAAAATCCATACCTCATCAGTATGTCACCAAGATAGTAAATTAGCATGGGTAGTAGTGAGATTGCAAGCATCCAAGCAACATCTCTATGTCTTAGATGACCAATTTCATGACCAAGAACAGCTTTAAGTTCATCTTTATTTAAAATTCTCAATAAAGCGTCAGTTACAGCAACTCTAGGTCCTGTGATTGGTGAACCATAGGCAAAAGCGTTAGGTATTGGTATGTGTGCAATCATCACTTTAGGCTTCTTCTTAAGACCAGAAGCTTCAGCTAATTCTTCAACTACTTCATGAAGCCAGCCGTATCTTACAGGATCCGCCTCTTCAACGCTGTAAACTGCCTCTATGATTTTAGGTGCAAGTAGCCACTGAATGATTGCTAAGCCAGTGACGAAGGCTGCAATTGCGGTAATTGTGATGCTTGCTTTAAGAATGTATGTAGTCACTCCATATAGTATAGCTGAACCTACAATTATTGTACCTAGGAAACATGTAAACATAACAGCTCTTAACTTCCACACGCTCATAGTTTATGATCCTAGTGTGTCAATTACGTACGAGCTTATATACTTTTCTCTCTTTGGTTCTGCTTGTTAGATATTTAAGTTAGTTAAGGCTGTTATATTTTAGTTATTAATTAATAGTTTTTGATGGTTAAATTTTTCTTGAGGGTTGAAAGTTTTAAAAAGATGGCTTTATAAAACAGGTAAAGTAACTTGAATCAACGGGAAAGCATTGCTTCCCCCCAAACCCCAAGCATGTGCGTCCCCTCGGGGAAGAAACAACAAAAAGTAAAAACAACTACAGAGGGACGTTTCACGTATTTTCTCAATTAAATATTCTTAACTCTCTTTTTAATTGTAGTTTTAGTTCTTCAGAAGTTCTAAAAACTTAGAGTACTCCAGATCATTTTAAGAAAAAGTTTTCACCTCGGTAAGATTTCTATAGATACTTAGAGACTAATCAACATTCTTTAAAGTCCATATCTTCGAAATCTAATTCCACTACTCTCTAATTCGTGAATAAGTACTTCATACCCATTACTATTCAAGTAATTACTTACTCTTTTAAGATTTTCAACTCTACATGCAATGACTAGAACTTTCTTCTTGACGTAATAACCAAGTACTAAATCTTTTAATCTCGACATTATTTGCTCTACATCACTAGGTATGAAGTTTAACTTTTTGGAAAACTCATATGCAAGTTTTAGAAAGTTTACAAAGTTTGGATCTCTAATAAATTTCGTGAAAGCTAATTCTCCATAACGATTAATCTCATTCTCATACTTGAGAATTTTGCAAGTCTCTTCATAACCTAGAGGCACGGTTAGTATCTTGATATCATCTGGAACATCTATTTTGCGTACTCTTCCAATACCAGGAGGGCCAGGTTTTTCACGAACTACAAGTTTACCACCATAATATTCAGCTACGACATCTCCAAGACCTGTCATATTCTCAACCTCAACTTTATGTGCAATATGTGATGCCTTGAGTATACTCATTCCTTTAATCAACGCTAAGCCTACAGCTGTACCTAGACATAAGGCTCCGCTAGCACCATAACCTACGCCTAGATCTACCTTAGAGTTCACTTTAATAATTACTCTCTCATTAGGTGAGAATTCTTTGATCACATCATCAATTATTTTCAATCTTACAAGCCTATCATTAATGTAGATCTGATTTGTAATGCCTCTACACATCTTAACACTAATTTCAATTCTAGGATTAAGCACTATACCAACGCCTACAGATCCCGTTCTAATTACATCACTATCTCTACGTATGATCCAAAAACCTGTAACATGTATAGGTACTGATATCTTCACCACTACAACTTCAACATAATTGTTAATTTTAAAATATCTTGAACTCTTTAATTGAAGAAAATTTAGACTTATTGCTTGGTTTTCCTAAGCTATTCTGAGAGTAACATATTTAAGCATAAGTTAACACTTAAAATCGGTGATTAAGGTTTGTGGAGTAGGATAAGCAAGTACTTTACAAACTATCCTTCCAGAGCTAAAGTTGCTAGGTTACTTTTCGAGCGTGGCTTTCAAGTAAAACCACCTGACAGAATTGTAAGTGGTGAAATTGAAGTACCACATACACAAGTTGCTAAGGAGATTGGTGTTGATCGTAGAGTCGTTAAGGAGACAGTCGAGATGATACTTGAGAACCCAGAGCTTAAGAAAATTTACGAGAATCTTAGACAGACATGCTCATTAATAGATGCAGCTAAGTACTTAGGTATGGATGTCATAGTATTTGTACCTGAGGATGCTAAGAGGCCAGGCATTGTTGCTGAAGTTACGAAGAGGATTTCAGAAAAAGGTCTCAGTATTAGACAACTCTTTGCAGAAGATCCTGAAGCATCCGAAGAGCCAAAACTCGTCATAGTTATTGACGGTAAGGTACCTCCAGACTTAATTGTTGATTTGAAAAATATTCCTGGCGCACGAAAAGTAATCCTACAGTAAAAGTACATCTCGAGGAAGACTTGTTAAAACCTTACCTAAGCTTTTCTCAACCAGTACCATATCTTCAACTCTAACGCCAAGATTATCCCTAATGTAGATGCCAGGCTCTATAGTTATTATATTTCCTTCTTGTAAAATATCCTCACTACATGGATTAATTGAGGGTTTTTCATGAATGTTAATGCCAACACCGTGACCTAATCCGTGAATGAAGTGGTCATGTAAGCCATACTCTCTAAGTACTTGCCTAGCAATTTCATCAATTCTTGATGCTTCAATGCCATGCCTAACACTTTTGATAGCTTCTTTCTGAGCCTCAAGAACGGCGTAGTACATATCTTTCACTCTACCATCAATATATCCTAGACATAGAGTTCTAGTAAGGTCTGAACAGTAATTCCTATACTTAGTGCCAAAATCGATAATTAGAACATCACCTCTCTTAACAACTCTGTCACTAAATTCATGATGAGGTTTGTGAGTATTTGAACCTGAGGCAATTATAGGTTTAAATGCTACATCATCACCACCATAGTCAAGAATTAACTTGTAGATGATGGCTGCAATCTTTCTTTCACTAAGATTTTCAAGATCATAACTTAACAACTCGCTAAATGCCTTCTCACTGATCTTGATAGCCCTCATGATACGTTCAATTTCATCCCAATCCTTGATTGCTATGTTTATATCTCCTTTTAGCTCCTCTAAGGCTCTGTCATATTCAAGTCTAGGTACGTACAGTGTAGTCTCATCTTTACTTATACTTAACGCTAGACCTGCATTGAAGTCTGTAAAGTAGGTGATGTTACTTCTATTGAAGATTATACAGTAGTCAGTATCACGCTTTTCAAGAATAGTTTTAAGCTTATCTAGCCTCATCTTAAGACTTCTCTATTATTTTATCTAATCTTTTAGGCTTATCAAATATTTTCTTAACTTTAAACCATATTAGAGTTACATAGTCGGTAGTATCGAGCTTACTATATATACGTTTTAAAGCTTTAAGTAATTCTTCTCTACATCTAAATCCCTCACTCTTAACAATATCTTCATCGAGCTCGTGAACTTTCAGATACTCTACTCTCTCAATTTCAGCAATGGCATACACGTAGTTTTCACAAGCTATATATACTTCACTAAATCTTGGCCTAACAATTCCTAACCTAATTGTTGATCTCTTCTTACCACTAAGTACTTGCTCTAAGAACATTCTTTTAAAAGTGATGTGTTTGCCTATCTCAATAAACCTACTAACCCTACCTTTCATTAGGTCACTTATATGTTTAGATAGTTGTTGCTTGAAAAATTCTCCCCTAAATACACAACGTGAGGTGAAGGTTGAAAATTGTAAGAGTAATCTTAATAATACTTTAATTGTAAGTAGTGTCGTGATTAACTGGATCATTGAAGAGGAAAACCCTGGTGAGCAGACTCTTGTATCTAGGTTTGAAATTGAAGATAAGGTTATGGAGTTTAGAGTGAAGCATAGTAAGGTTTTAGGAACGTATAGTTTAAGTCTAATATCCATACATCCAGTTAGTGAAATTGAAATTTCACTAATATCTATAATTAGTTCAAGATTAGGATTAGAGCTTGATTATGTAATTGATAAGAGAATGATAGTACTTAAACCTACACCTCAATGGTGTAATCTAAAGAGAGTTGAAATTGATAATCTTGTAGAGACAACATATCAACTTGTAAATCAATGTATTGCACAATCAAGAAATATAAACTTCATAACTGACATAGTTAAGGAATTTCTAGATGATGGTTGGCTCGTAGATTATGATAAATTCAAAATCTCAAAATTATATAAGATCAAGAATGTAAATAATGAAATCATCATCATAGTTCAAGTATATCTTCCAGAAGTTATTGAGTTTGGAAAAGTCGTGATAGATCTCACCATCTTTAGTCGTAATGGTGAGAAAGTAAGGTGTATTACTAGTAAGCTATCAGGAAAATGGCGAATAACTGAGCACGCTATTGACAACGTGACTGTAGTATATGCTAGTAATGAGTATGTTAGCCTAGGAATTGTTCCTGAAATTGTTAAAAAGCTCGATAGTGAGATTAATGAGATTCTAAGGTGTCGATAATGAATGTCGAAGTAGTCATATTATCGACACTTAACCTACTAGCAATTCTCATCTTGATAAGCCTTAGTCTACTAGGAAGACGTAGAGGAAAAACCAAGTTGAAAACTGAGGAGTTAAGAGTTAGTGAGAGAAGTGAAGATACAACTAGCCTTCAAGTTAAAGAAGTAGTGGTTGATAGGAGTGTCAAAGGAATCAATTTTGAGAAAGATGATAGTGAAAATGAAGTTATAGAGATATCTACTTCAACAAGATTTAGTAAGGATGAAGTGAAGATTCTGCAGTACTTACTCGATAAGAGTGGTGAAGCATATCAGGTAGAGCTTTATAAGAATTTACTTGATAGTACAGGGTAGATATAGATCAAGCAATATCTTAACATCGTTATTAATTCTGCCAAATCTGACATCATGAATAATTAATGCACTTCTCAACAACTCTGTGACAATACTTCTAAACTTATCAATATATGCTGATGTTGATGATATAGAGAGATTGAATCTCTTAATACCAACTCTCTTGATGAATACTGAAAAACCTGCACTGTAGAATATTATAATGTTTTTGAGAACTTTACATTTCAATTCCTCAAAGATTCTCATAAACTCATCATCAATACTTAACTTTAGGTACGCTGTATATATTGGTGTACTCATATTTAGATAATTATGAATAATTGCTCTAATTACTTGATGAAATTCTTGAACAGCATTACCATTACTAACAAAACCTCTCAACATCTCTTCACTAGTTAAGTGTTTCACAAGACTTATCTTGCCACTACTTAACTGTATATCATAAGTTAGTGAGTAATTACTATGTACGGTAATTACCTGAACATAACTAGTACTGTTGTGTTTTAGAGGTGTGAAGTCGCAGTTCTTAACATATACTCCACTGTAAGGTATGTATAGAATGTATCGAGCATTTAGGTTATGTTGTGTAATGTTCAAGCCTTTACCGTCAAAATTTATAGATAGCTTATCATTGCCATTACTGATGGTTAGTGTGTTATACTTCCTAGTAAGTACTATTTTTGGAATCATTATATCTTCAAGATACTCTAAGTCTTTAAGGTTAATATTGGATTAACTTATTTTACACTGAGAATACTTCAATTATGAAGGTATCGTTATAGTCTTTTAAGAAATACTAAAGGTCCATACCTCAGTAGCACGCCTGATATTAATCTTAAGATATCATCATTTTCGTCTCTAAAACCAACAATTCTAACATCTCTATCAGTAAGTCTAATGTAGTGATCTAGGTCAAATCTAACAATGACCTCTTTAGGTCCAAAGATGATTTTAAACTTGAGTTTATTACTTACTAAGATTTTAACTACTTCTTCAATAGTTTTTAATTGCTTATCTGTTGGTTTACCTCTAGGTCTTCTTCTCTTTAACTCGCTTAAGGTCTTCTTGACCTCATCATCTAGTGACATTCTTACAATTCCCTTAACATTGCTTATAACTATATCGTTACCTTCATATCCAAGTACTTCAAAATTCTCAATCTTTCTGATCTTCTCTAAGAGATTTTCAAGATTTAATCTCTCACTCATACTTATCACTAAGGTACTTTACTAGAAATCTCTTATACTTTTCATCATGAGTTACTAAGTGCATGATCGCATCCTTTAAATTAAAGAATAAACAACCACACTCACCCCTTCTCGTTTGGTACTTACATTTTATGTGTCTTGATTTACCGTTACTAATGACTTCAAGTACGTGCTTTAACTCTTCAGGAATATGCATAATAGCTATCTAGAGTTAGTTAAGTTTAAATTTCTAATCCAAACCTTACTAGTAATGTTTGGTAAATTCTCAAAGAAATATACAACACGCACAGTGAATTCCATACTACCATCATCAGTAACTAGTAGTCTAGCTAATAAGTGTCCAAGTTGTGGCAAAACTATGAGTATCGATTTTGAAATTACTAGAGATGATTATAGGTACAGAACTAAAGTTGTTGAGAGAGTGTTATCTTGTAATTTATGTAGAATAAGGATTAGACAATACATATATCTGTGGTAGTGATGTACTATTACGATATTAGTAGATTGGTAAGTAAGGTGCTGACCTACGGCTTCTACACGGTAGTGATGCTATTGATCTCAATCATCACCTTCACATTAGCTGTACACTTATTTTCTACTACATTAGTTCCAAATCTTGTAAGTATGTACATGAATAAGGTAGAGATTCTACAAGAACTTCAAGATAGAGTATTCTTTCCATCACAGAACATGCCAACAATCTTATGGGTCATCTATATTGCTACTACCTTAACATCATCATTAATGACATATATCTCTAAGTCTAGTCTTGAGAGAATGGAAATATTCACAGCTTTTAGAGATTCAATAATTGCTTCAACACTAAATGGTACGTCAGTAGTAGTGGTCATTGCATACTTAATGTATGTTCTGTTCGTGATTAGTAGTGAATTCGGATTATCTATGGATATCATAGTTAACAATTCGATAATCTCGATAATGCTGATAATAATGACGTTAATACTTAATACATTAACACTATTCTTCATAATATCTACGTTAAGAGTAGCTAGATACTTAAGAGAATACTATAGACCTAGAAGAGTGTTAAGGAAGCCTACACATTACGAGTCATCAAGTACTTGGTGAAGCTTTTGTTAAGCGCTTTTAAAAACCTACTCACAGCAAGGTGATCACTCTTAAGTTCTAATTTAGCTCTCACATAAATGACTAGTAGCAACTTTAAGACATTAATTACTGGTTCAATAATTTCATCACTACGTACTTCAAATCTCATTAATAGCTCTCTTAAAGCAAGTTTCAACCTCTCATCTACATCAATTATATCAATACTCATTTTAGGAATGAGCTTTATCGTTTCTGGTGAGAGGATTGAAATTATCCACTTAGTGATGTTTCCTCTCATCTTTATAAGAAGGGCTATCGCTGATAAGTATATTCTAGTAAGCATCTCAACTATATAATCATCTACTTTAAGCTCTAACTTTCTAAATACTTTACTAATTTCACTCTCTAACAGTCTAGAAATATCTACAATTACATCACTTGCTCGTTCTTCAAGATTTTTATAGAAGATTAAGCCCTCATAAAGAATATCACATACGTTCTTATCTTCACAAGCATTACACTTCTCTTTAAGTATTATTCTTGCACAGATGATGCAGGTACCTGCTAATCTGCATGCATCAAGATTAGGAAGATGAAGTCCACAATTAGGACAGGGAGTGTTGGTAAGCTTGTAGAGATATTTAACCATAATTTAGACTTCAATTAAGGTAGATTTAAATCTTCCTTACAAAATTGAAACTATCTGTACGCCTTTTGCCTCTTAGATCTAGCATGCTTAAGGCCTGGCTTCTTAGGTTCTGTTCTTCTTGGATCTCCCTTAATCATTGATGGATCGTACTTCATATATAGTTCTAGCAATTCATTACTTTGAAAATACTCTACTAGTCCTCTAGCGATAGCCATTCTTACAGCTGAAGCTTGACCCATATATCCACCTCCATGAACATCAACATCAATATCTACTTTAGAAATTAAATCATTACCTGCAAGTAGTAGTGGCTCCATCATTTTTAACCTAGCCATCTCTATAGGCCAAATTTCGATAGGTACGCCGTTGATTCTAACACGTCCAATTCCTGGCCTAATGATTGCTCTAGCAATGGCTGTCTTTTTCTTACCCGTAGCAACTATGACTCTAAGTCCACGAACTTCTTGTACTGTAACTCCAGGTACTGATCTTGAGAGACTAGACCTATCTAAGCCCATACTCATAAGCCTGCAGTTGAAGCTTTATTTATAAATTTGTCTTCATTAAGTGCTTAGTAACTTCTTTTCCCAAATTTCCTTAGCTTTAATCCACTCTTCATATTTGTGAGGTTCTATATGTTTCCAAAGTTCTTCAAGAGTTACATATTTCAATCTTGGTCTTTCCTTAATTAATGCTCTCACAATGACTACTCTAGGTCTCTTAATGTACTCTGGAGGAATACTCATGTATACTTTCAACCTCTTTAATGCTCTTCTACCTCTCCAATCTTTTCTAGGAAGCATACCTCTAACAATTCTCTTTAATATGCGGTCAGGTCTTCTAGGTATTTTAGGGCCAACCTTCTCAGGATTATAGTGTGTTCTCCATTCAGTAATCTTTCTCTTATACCAGTTAAGTACCATATTGAAGTCTCCCGTAATTACAGCTTTCTCCGCATTAACGATGATGACTTTTCTACCTTCAAGTAACCACTTAGCAACTATAGCTGCAAGTCTACCAACTACATGATTAGTAGCATCAACAATAACTTCAGTACTTGGAGGATTTTTCACAACATTAATGACATTATCTTTACTACTCATGAGAACTCGAAAAGCAAGTAATGACTAGGCTTAAAAACTTAACTACACTGGATAACGTAATTAGATGTTATTTGCATGATTAGACTGGTGAGAAGATGAGTTTCTACTTAATGGATTGTTAGAGTTGTGTGAGGTTGAGCAGTGGAGGATTACACTATTATCTTCACGTTCGATCCTTTTGGATTTCTCCTGACTAACTCAGGTATGGTCAAGACTTCA
>NJDF01000011.1 GCA_002254895.1 Thermoprotei archaeon ex4572_64 | reverse complement strand
GCACTTAATACTCTAACAATATCTCCTAAAGTGATGTAATGACTTAGTAAGGCTACCAATCCAGGAACACTATAGACTTTATCCTGAATTATTAAGTATTCACTAATCTGTAAACCACCCCAAGCACCACCTACAGTGCTTATTAATCCTGTAATTATTGCAGGCATAGCTCCTGGAATTAGTAATTTTCTAATTTTCTGATAGAAACTTAACTTATTAATCTCACACACATACCAAAACTCTCTAGGTAAGTTCTTAACACCTGAATACATATTGTAAAGTACGTACCAGGCAGTACTTAGGTAAGCTGAAATTAAGACTATAAGCTCAAGAACTAACCTTAACCCTAGAATCTTACCTAAACTTATCATCATTAATGCGGCAATCATTGGTAAGTAGGCAGGAACTGGAAGAGATGCTAAAACTTCAATGATAGGTAGTAATGCTTTCTCACAACACAATAATAGATACTCTACCTAGATCAATAAGGAGGAGGTAGAAGTATTTAACGAAATTTCTTGAAAGATCACTAGTGATTAGGTAAAGGTTATGAAAGAGAGTATCTACATCTAGATAGGGTGTGTAGAGTGTTAATAGTAATATCGTCAGTATCGACGTAATTGAGATTTTTAAAATTTTCAATAAGTGTGGATGAATTTTCCTTCTAAACTTAGGAGTAATACTAAAGTCAATAACACAGCCATGCTTAAGATACTCTCCATGTACTTACCTGCAATTACTAGGCTGTATATGTATGAACCTATACCAAAGACGCTGTAAGTTGTTGTTGATATTGTTACAGCTTCACTAACCGTTATGTAGAATAACCCAACAGCAAAGCTTATCATGACGTTACTTACAGTTCTAGGTATTGTAGCTGGTACGTATATCTTCACGAACTTTTGAAAGAACGATAAGTTAAGCATTTTGGAAAGTTCTTCAAAACTTTTAGGTAAGGATTTTAAAGATTCGTACTGTGCAATCCATATATTCCAAGTAACGGCTGTGAAGATTAGAAATAAGGCCGCAATCTCTACACCTAAACCTCCAGGAAGACTACTAATAAAGATTATCAGAATTACTGGAAAGAAAGTAATTACAGGTATGCTCTCAAAGATACTTACACAGGTCAAGAATATCGTTTCTAGCACTCTAGATCTAATAACTATGCATGACAGTATAAGTCCAGCAATTACAGCTACAAGGATTGTTAAGAAAACTCTAGAGAAAGTTAATAGTGATGCTATGATCGCTGTAAATATAGTATCAAGCATCGTTTACCCCAATCTTGAACTTGAGAGTAGTGTATATAGCTTGTCTAGGTAGTCTTGAAATTCTTGATCTCTTGGCGTTCTCGGTCTTGGTAAGTCAATCCTAACGTCAGCAATTACTTTAGCTGGTCTCCCACCAAGAATAATTACTCTATCACTAAGTTCAACAACTTCTTCAAGATTGTGACTAACCATAACTACCGACTTCACACTAGATTCTTCATTGAAGATTAGGTTGTGTATTTCGTATCTTAAACCTTCAGCCGTAATTGAATCTAGTCCTCTAAACGGTTCATCCATGAGTAGGACTATAGGATCAGCAGCTAATGCACGTGCAATAGCTACTCTCTGCCTCATACCACCACTGAGTTCTCCAGGATAATAATCTTCAAAACCTGCT
This sequence comes from Thermoprotei archaeon ex4572_64, assembly GCA_002254895.1. Next base: position 9,942 of record NJDF01000011.1, on the reverse strand, counting down.
AGACCAACAAGTTCAAGCCACTTCTTAGCTATCTTTCTACGAAGATCCTTAGGTAATTTCTTATGAAGAAGAGCAAGCTCAACATTTTCAAGAGCTGTTAACCATGGAAAGAGAGCTAGATCTTGAAATATCATGGAAATTTTTGGACTAGGCTCTCTCACCTCTTCACCCATGAGTATAACTTTACCTTTTAATGGTTTCTCAAGACCAGCAATAATCCTTAATAAAGTACTCTTGCCACAACCTGAAGGTCCAATTATGGATATGAATTCCATACCATCAACTTTGAAGTTTATGTTTTCAAGAATTGGAAGTAAGCCTTTTCTTGTCCTATAACTAAATGCTAACTCTAAAACTTCAAGTATTGCAATGGTTATCAAGTACTGCAAGCATAATCTCACTTAAAAAACTAGCTCCAGATATAATACACTCCAGAATATACAGAAACCGAGTTGTGAAGCCTATTTCAGTAATTTAAACCATCAACGTCATGATTAATCTTTAAAAATACTATACGACTTCTCAATTAAGTGATATTGAGTGATTAATGAGAAAATCTACATGGTTGAGTTGTTTAGAAGTAGAGGTTTTAAGCGATTAAAATGTAGAGTATGTGGATCATACTTTTGGTCAATTAGAGAGAGAGAAACGTGTGGTGATCAGCCTTGTACAAGCTATGAATTCATAAACTCTAGTCCCGTTAAGAGAAGTGTTGAATCTTTAGGAGAATTGAGAGAGAGGTATTTAAACTTCTTTGAGAAGTATGGCCATACCAGAGTAAAACCATATCCAGTAGTTGCTTCTAGATGGAGAAGTGATGTTTATCTAGTAGGTGCTTCAATATATGTCTTTCAACCATGGGTAACTAGTGGAGTTGTTCCACCACCAGCAAATCCTTTAGTAATTTCACAACCCTGTATAAGACTTACAGATATTGATATTGTTGGTAAGAGTGGTAGACACTTAACGAGTTTTGAAATGATGGCTCACCATGCTTTCAATTATCCCGAAAAAACAATATACTGGACGGACAAGACTGTTGAACTTGCACATAAATTCTTCACTGAAGAATTGGGTATTGATGAGGAGGAAATTACGTATAAAGAAAGTTGGTGGGAAGGTGGTGGCAATGCTGGTGAGTGTTTTGAAGTACTTGTTAGAGGTCTAGAAGTAGCTACATTAGTATTTATGCACTACAAGGCTAGTAATGGTAGGTATGAAGACATGTCTATAAAGATCGTAGATACCGGTTATGGTCTTGAAAGAATGTACTGGCTATGTAGAGGTGATGCAAATATCTATGAAGCTATCTATAAAGACTTTATAAGTAGAGCTAGAGAAAAATTGGGAATAGAAAGTCCAGACCCTAAAGTACTTAGAGAAATCACTGAAATATATGCTAAAAATAGAGAAGTAACATTAAGCACATATGAAAATCTAGCTAGAAAGTTAGGTATTGATTATAATTACTTAATTAAGACCGTTAAGGAGTGTGAAGTAGTATACACATTAGCTGATCACTGTAAATCCATTGAGTGGCTTATTCGTGATGGTGTATTACCATCAAATGCAGGTATTGGATATATTGCTAGATTATTAATTAGAAGAATATTGAGAAGTCTCTACACTCTAAACATTGACATACCACTAGTAGAGCTCTTCTCACTACATATTGATTACGTAAGTAGAGAGTATCCAGAGTTAAAGGAGTGTAGAGATACCATCTTAGAAGTTATTGACTACGAGTATAGAAAATTTAAAGAGTTAATGAGTGAAGCTCCTCAAATTATCTCTAAAATAGTTAAAGATAGAGAAAGAAGATCTGGTAGAAAAGTATTAACGAGTGAAGATTTAGTACTACTTTACGATTCTCACGGCATTCCACCAGAAATTACTCAACAAGTATGTAAATCAAAATTCAATATTGATGTCAAAGTACCTGAGAACTTCTACACTGAACTTGCACTTAGACATAAACCTGTAGAGGAGGTTGAAAGTGAGTATAGACTCCCAATTAGTGAAGAAGTTTTAAGAAGCTTGCCAAAGACTGAAGAACTATTCTATAAGCATCCATTTCAATTTCAGTTTAGAGCAAGAGTGTTAAAGATCATTAATGACAAGTACGTAGTTCTTGAGCACTACAAAGTGCCTAGTCTTGAAGAGATTAGAAAAATTGAAGAACTAGCAAACACAGTAATTCAACAGAATCTACCTGTAAGTACTGAATTTCTAGTAAGAAGTGAAGCCGAGTCTAGATATGGTGTACGTATTTATCAGGGAGGTTTTATTCCAAGTCCAATAGTTAGAATTGTCAAGATAGGTAAAGATGAAAATATCTTTGACGTACAGGCATGTGGAGGAACACACCTAGACAATACCGGCAAGATTGGTCTTTTAAAGATAGTTAAGGTTGAGAAGATTCAGGAAGGTATTATTAGATTCATATTCACGACAGGAAAGTATGCACTTGAATATGTAGGTAAGTTAGAGTGTGAGCTAGAAGCCATATCTAAAATGCTTAAAGCCTCTAGAGATGAAATTACTAAACAAGTTAAAGAATTGATAAACGTGAAAAATATACTTGAGAGTAAGGTTAAGAAATTAATGAGAAGATTAGCACAAGTTGAAGGTGAAAAATTGATAAGTAAGGCTCTAAAATTTAAGAACTACATTGTGACGTATGTCGAGTATAGTGGTGAAGAGTCAGAGTATATTCAAGAACTTGCGAGATATGTAACAAGTAGCTACGGAAATTCAATACTCATAGTCATTAACAAAACTAGTCAAGGATACGAGTACTACACATATTTAGGTAATGAAGTTGCAGATAAGGTAAGTGCTAAAGAGTTAATTAACGTAATTAATATGAATGTTCAAGGTAGAGGTGGAGGTTCAAAAACTTACGGTAGAGGCTTTACACACATGAAAGTAGAGTTGAGTAGTATTGTAGATATGGTGATTAACTACTTAAAGTCAAGATAGTACAATTCCTGATTCTGCTGACTGAATGTACATAAATGAAAAGCATTGAGAAGAACTAAAAACACTAATTGGTAAGAAAGTCAGAGTACTAACAATAGGAGAAGTAGAATATAAGCAAAATTCAAAAATCAACATCCAAAAATTAACATTCACTTATCTAACAAAACACAATCCCTAAATCTTTATATAATTTCTTAAAAGTTTATAGAAGTAATGATTGGACCTAGAGATATTAGAAAGTTCTTGAAGAGATTTGGAATAACTGATCTAAAACTTGAAGAAATTCCAAACATCCAGAAAGTTACTCTACATAGAAGTGATGGTTCTCATCTCGAAATTGAAATGCCTATAGTGGCTAAGGTGAAGATTGGAAATGTAGTGATTCTTCAAATACAGACAGAAGAATCTAAAATTAAGGAGATAAAGCCAACCATGAGAGAGGAGAAGAAAGAAGATTTACTAATAATTAGAGAAGAGAAGAAACTATACACTGATGAAGATGTTGTCATAGTTATGGAGCAGACAGGATGTAGTAGAGATGAGGCCATTAAAGCTCTTGAAGAAGCTAAGGGTGATCTCGCAAAAGCAATAATCATGATTCAGGAGAAGAAAGGTAAGTAGAGTTAATGATAATACGTAGTTATGACTAGATGGGTTGGAAAACTCTTTAGGAAATTGATGGATTATTACGAAATTGCGAATACTGGACCAATACTTAGAAGATACGTAATTCTTGGAGTCTTTGACGGTATCTTAATAGTATTAACTATAATATTAGCTACTTGGATAAAGAGACTTGAACCTGAAGTCACTTGGACTTCAGGTGTTAGTGGAATTATCGGTATCTCTATTGCATCATTATGGAATACAATACAGGCCGAGTGGCATGAGAGATATGTTGAGCTTAGGAGAATTGAAAGGTATATACACCCACACAATAAGGACATTGAGGAAGCAATTAGGGAGTTACTAAGTAAAAAACCACACATACATCCACTAGACTTCATTGATGAAGTTAAGAAAGTACTTGAAGAGAAGAAATTCTACACAGGACTAGTTTCAGGTAAGAGGGTATGGAGAATATATGAGGAGATGGTTAGAAAAGGAAGAATATATGATATACTTGGAGTAGTTACTCAAACACCTAAAGATTTAGACAGTAATGATTATACTACTGAATCTAAATGATCATGTGTTATGGGGAAGTAAAGTCTTCAAGTTATAGCTCATACTGTAAGTCATTTCAGATTATCATGACATAATCTTAAAATTAACTTCTTAAGTAGTTCAGTACTCACCATGAGTAAAACTTTTCACAGGCTTCTGTTGACTAGAGGTTTGTTGAATTTGGGATGTTGAATTCCCTAGTTAACTTCTCACTCACTGGGTTGGGTTTTCATTATCCTCAGGGATAGTTGAGGATTTTCCATAACTATTGAAGCATTTCTTTTAACAACTTCATTAACTACCTCTGTAGATAATAGTGATGCGTAGTATTCAATTACATTTCTAGCTTTTTTATAGAAGTACTTTATCCTACTCATTACTTTCTTATCGAATCTCCACTTCACACCATTACCATACTTTTTCTGTAGCCTATTAGCTAAGTAATAATAATGGAATGCTTTATCTAAAATAGTTTTAAACCTCAATTCTTCCTTACCATTAGATAGTACAATTTCATGATAATTAATGTCAAGAGCGTAATAATCTTTAGGTAATTTTTCTTGAACTTCTTTTTCAAAAGTTACATGTAGGAGCAGTTTACCATTCCTTAACAATAATTTTGCACCCTTAGGAATTCAGCTCTTGAATTTTTCAATGTACTTCTTATCATGTAGTAGTTTTACCCTAATTCTACCATTTATTGTTAATATGTTGGGTTTCAGTTTTTATATGTTTGTACATGTTTTCACGTATTCGATATTTTGGGTTTCTCATCATTAACCTGTTCTCGAGAAACCTATCTCGGAGTTTCTTCCCGTGAGAGTAGACCCTACATACCTCACGGAATTCATTAACTCCGAGACTAGACCCCTCAAGACACTAAGAAAACTATTCAATAAGCAAATGTAAAAACCTTCTGAAAAAACTTACTATATACTTAATAGCTAAAAGAGGAATAGAAAAATCAACATATAAAAACATATACAAATATATAAAACAGTCTACGGCTATGAAATTATGTAAATCTATTGTGTAACCATATCTTTGATGTAGTGTTAAGTACTTCTTTCTCAATATTGGATACCTACCCTTCTTTGGATTGTTTGGTCATGATTTAGCAATCTCTATACCTTCCTTAATAGCTGTGATGCTTAGATATGAAGGTAATCCATATTGCTTCAACTTTTCGTAAAGTACTTTCTGTACTTTGAATAAGGGAGTTTCTCTTGCATGAATAACATACCAAACAACAATTCTAAGAGCATTCATATACCTACTGATAGTTTCAAGTAAAGTAGAGTAATTTCCCTCAGAGTCGACCTCAAACTTTAGGCGGTTGATAAAATCGTCATTGGAAGTTCTAAGAAAAGTTAACAAGTGAAGTTCATAAAGTCTTCCTTTGTTTTCTTAGTATCATGTCACTTGTTTACTCGGTTGCTGGTACAATAATGATTAGTGGTGGAGATGAAATACACATATACACACATAAGAAGTGTTGAAATAAATTAAAACCATTAATAGGTAAAAAAGTAAGAATACTAATCATAGAAGAAATAGAATAATAATTAAAATTCAAAATCAACATTCAAAAACAACGCACCCTCTACGGTAAAATTTAATAAATAGCTTATGTGAATAGTCATGCTGTTAAATGAAGCTTGAGATTATTAACAAGTACTTGCCTGTACCTAGGAGAAGTAGGAATTCTGAGTTTTGGTGTAGTGAAGTGATTGAAGAGATTAGAAGAATGGCTATCTTGGGCAGACCATTAAGAATCTTTAGAGAAGGTCTTAGAGAGTATAGGATTCTAGATAGACTCTCCTTTCAAGATAAGAAAGAGAAGATTATCAACGATTTTGATCCTAAAGAAGTTGAGGATGTAGATCTAGATTTAGAAGTTGCTTATGGAGCTATTATTGTTAACACTCCAGTATATTTTTCAGACATGTCTTTTGGAGCTCTTAACGGTAATCCCAACATTGCACTTGCAGCTATAGCTGATGAGTTTGGAGCTATTACAGGTATTGGTGAGGGAGGACTACATCCAGAAGTTGCTAAGTTTAGAAGAATATTTGTGCAGTGGGCATCTGCAAGATTTGGAATTGACATTAACGTGCTAATGAAGGGTATAGGCATCACTATAAAGATTGGTCAAGGTGCTAAGCCAGGAATTGGTGGACACCTTCCCGGTAGTAAGGTTACTGAAATAATATCTATGACTAGAAGAATACCGCCAGGAACGGATGCACTTTCACCAGCACCTCACCACGACATTTACTCAATTGAAGATCTTGGTCAAAGAATTGAAGCTCTTAAGGTAGCTACAGGTAAGCCAGTATTTGTTAAGGTGGCTGCAACAAACTATATACCCTACATTGTTTCTGGAATTGCAAGAATGGGTGCTGATGGCGTGATTATTGATGGTCATGGTGCAGGTACAGGCGCTACACCTATAGTTGTTCGTGACTCGTTAGGAATACCTCTAGAACTTGCAGTAGCCTCTGCTGATAAAATCTTAAGACGTGAAGGACTTAGAGAAGGCTTTACCATAGTTGCTTCAGGAAGAATTACAAGTGCTGATGATGCAGCAAAACTATTTGCACTAGGTGCGGATATGGTTAGCTTTGGAACAGCTGCACTCATAGCTATGGGATGCATAATGTGTCATACATGCAATTTAGGTAAATGTCCAGCAGGTCTTGCTAGTAGATTAAGTGATGGTTCAAGAATTGTTGATCTAGACTTTGCTATACAGAGAGTTAGAAACTTCATGAGAGCTTTCTCATACGAGTTAAAACTTATTCTTAAAGAGCTAGGTTTAAAGAGGTTGAAAGACCTTATAGGAAGGAGAGATCTACTTACAGGTCGTAATATTGATGATGAGGTTGCTGAACTTTTAGGAGTTAAAGTTCTTGATCCTACAAACTTACCAACAAAACTCAATGGTGACTTATGGCAGAAGAGAATGCAGTACATTAGAAAACTCTCAGAGGAAGGTGACGTAATTGTTGTAGGCATGGGTAGTGATGCTCCTCCAGAAGTTGAAAGTCCTAAAAGAATCATTGATTGGTTGAGAATTGATGGTGCGCAAGTTACAAGACCCTCAGTAGATCCGTATAGAGAATTTCTAGATCTCTCAACAACACTTGCAAACATGAGATTAAGCATAAGTGCACCACTCATAATAAAACCTACCTCAACGTTGCTAAGATACGTTAATGAATTGGCAGTAGTTGCACATATGCTCAACATATTGCTAGATTTAAGTGATGTGGATGTAATACCTAAAAGACATTTAAATCACGTAATGACTAGTAGTGAAGTTGGGAGAATACGTATCATTAAGCACAGTGATGAGGTAATTACGAGTGAGAAACCTACATACGTGAAGATACCTTCAAGTCTAGATATGACTAGATATGTTTCTGAGTATGTTAAGAGAGGTATTAACGGTATAATTATTGATGAAACTTTAAGTGAGAGTAGTGATGACATTGAGATAACACTTGTTGAAATTGATAGACTATTAAGGAGAATTAAGGCAAGATATTACACAGATCTAATCATACATACAGAGAAGATTAGAGGAGCTGATGACATCGTGAAGTTGATAGGCATTGGTGCAGACGTTGTTGAGATAAGTAAAATCATTGAGTTAAGTCTTGGTGACTTATCTAAGATTAAGTCAAGAGAGGAGGTAATTGAGAAAGTAGCCTACACGGTATCTGCCTTAAAGAGAGAAATAGCCTTAATTGCAGGTGCTGCAGGTGTTTACAGCTTCTACTCAACCTTTCCTGGATGTAAAGAACTACTTCGATCTCTAGACATGGACATTAAGTTGAGGAGATTTCTAGAGATTAAACTTGCTGGCTCATGGTGAACTGTTTTTAACCTTTCAAAAAATACAATTATATCAATGAGCTTTGAGGAAATTTACGAAGAAAAGTTGGATCTCATCTCAAGACTTTTAGAGACCTTAATGGTAATTTCGTACCTACCATACAAGTTTGAAGTTTATAAAAATCTCGAACACACTATCTATGAAATTGAGAGATTAAAATCCATACTTAGCGACTATGATGATTATGAGTATGTTGAAAGTATCATTAAAGACTTGACAGAGCTTGAAGAAGATTTTCTAAATGGTTATGCCCCATATAAGAAGGCACTTGATGTTGCTTTGAAGATTAAGTCCATAATATTGAATAATGCTCTGAAAGATCTACTACGTTAGAAAAGTTTTTATAGAAGTAGAGAACTCAACGATTGAGAATTATGAGTAGTCAACAAGCCTATCTAGCACAGATAGGTGGTGTTCCAGTTCTTGTTCTCAAAGAAGGTACACAGAGAGCTTTTGGTAAAGAAGCTATGAGAATTAACATAATGGTTGCTAAAGCAATTGCTGAAGTAATGAAAGCCACACTTGGCCCTAAAGGTATGGATAAAATGCTTATCGATAGTTTAGGAGATATCACAATCACAAACGACGGTGCAACTATTCTTGACGAAATGGATGTTCAACATCCAGTAGCTAAGCTTCTTGTTGAAGTTGCTAAAACACAAGATGACGAAGTTGGTGATGGAACAACAACAGCAGTAGTACTTGCAGGTGCACTTCTTGAAGAAGCTGAGAAACTTCTAGAAAAGAATATTCATCCAACAGTAATCATTTCAGGCTATAGAAGAGCTCTCGACATTGTTACTGACCATCTAAGAAAGATGGCTATACCTGTTAGAAGAGATGATACGGAAATGCTCAAGAAGATAGCTATGACAGCCATGCATGGTAAGGCAGCTGAAGGTGTTAGAGAGTACTTTGCAAATCTTGCAGTCAAGGCTATTCTTCAAGTAGCTGAGCAGAGAGGTGATGTATGGGTTGCAGATCTAGATAATGTACAGATCGTTAAGAAGCATGGAGGTTCATTACTAGATACTCAACTCGTCTACGGTATAGTTATCGATAAGGAAGTTGTACATGCAGCTATGCCTAAGAGAATCGTCAATGCCAAGATAGCACTACTAGACTGTCCACTTGAAGTTGAGAAACCAGAAATTGATGCTGAAATAAGAATTCAAAGTCCTGACCAGATTAAAGCTTTTCTTGAAGAAGAAGAGAACATTCTTAAAGGATATGTTGAGAGATTAAGAAGTGTAGGTGCTAATGTAGTACTCACAACTAAAGGCATTGACGACATTGCACAGTACTATCTAGCTAAGGCAGGAATACTAGCTGTTAGAAGAGTTAAGAGAAGTGATATTGAGAAACTTGTAAGAGCAACAGGTGGCAGATTAGTAACCAACATTGAGGACGTTATGGAGAGTGATCTAGGATATGCTGGACTTGTTGAGGAGAGAAGAGTTGGAGATGAGAAGATGGTCTTTGTTGAAAACTGTAAGAATCCAAGAGCAGTTAGCATATTAATTAGAGGTGGATTTGAGAGACTAGTAGATGAAGCTGAGAGAAACCTAATCGATGCCTTAAGTGTAGTATCAGACATTGTTGAAGAGCCCTTCATAGTACCAGGTGGTGGTGCTTGTGAAGTTGAAGTAGCAAAAATTGTAAGACAGTATAGTGCAAAAATTGGTGGTAGAGAACAATACGCCTTCGAAGCCTTCGCTAATGCTTTAGAAGTAGTTCCTAAAACACTTGCAGAAAATGCAGGTCTTGACGCCATTGACATAATTACAGAACTTAGACAAGTACATGAGAGTAAAGATGATGGATGGAAGTACGGTATTAACGTATTTACAGGTAAAGTATCAGACATGATAGCACTAGACATAATTGAGCCA
>NJDF01000010.1 GCA_002254895.1 Thermoprotei archaeon ex4572_64 | reverse complement strand
TGCATAGCTATGAAGTTCCTAATGATTAGAGCTAAATAAAGTAGTAATACAAGTATAGTCCAAGATGTGAATACTATAATGACTGTATACTTCATCACTCTTACAAACCTTTAGTAGTTTTTAAGAATTAATGAGAACTAGATACGTTAATATTGACAGCGTGCTTGATATTGTGAAGAGTATGATTATCGAGTTTACTATCTCTTTCTCAGTCTTAGATCCGGAAAGAACTATGAGTCTCATTAAAGTTGTAGGTGCTTCAGGATCTGGATTAACGACTATTCTGCCATCACCATAATTCACTACCGTTGGTCTACGTAGTTTGTGTCTTGTCTTGAAGCCTCTACTTGAAGTAATTATTAGTAGGCCGTTAATTATGTATGGCAATGATGCTATTAGTAATGGGACACACATATCGTAAAGAATCATGTATGTGCCGAGAAGAGTACCTAGAGCATAAGTACCTGAACTTCCATTAAATATCCTTGCTGGATATCTGTTAAGTAGATATACTCCAAGACTTATAGATAGTACTAGCAGTGATGGTATGATGTTTACGTACTTACCTACAATTATGGAGGTTAACGTCATGGTAAGCATAATTATGCATACTGATGCTGGAACTACACCATTAACTACTTCAAGCATGTTGACAGCGTTTGAGTATATGGGTAAAGTGAGTAATGTGATAGTGTTAATTAATAACATATTTCGCAAAGTACCTATTGGTGGTATTGTTAATTGAGAAACTACGCCTAAGTATGTGATCACTATGCCAGGCATTACTGTTAAGAGTACTCTAATTAAAGGTTCAACCTCAATCAAATCATCAATGAGACCTAAACATCCCGAAAAGATCGAGAAAAGAAGAAGAAGCATTAGTTTAGTGTCAATGATGTTGAGGATGTATGAGCATGTGAGAGCATATATGCTTGAAGTAATGACAGCAACACCACCTATTTTAGGGATTAAGGGTCTCTCTAACTTATGAACATCAGGAACTAGAAGTCTTTGATATCTAATTCTTGAAATAAATTTAGCAGTTAAGTATGAGGTGAGGAATGTGCCTACAAGGAGAGTGGCATAGCTAGTAATCATTTGTGAAGAAATTGTTTTCTTTTTCTAAATTTAAGTTTTTTCATAACGTACGTTAAAATTACAGGTAATGCTATTGATGCATCACAGAAAACGTGAACCGTCTTTGCGTGGGTCTTAATTTTACCCCAAGATATGGCTTCTCTAGGTCTAGCACCACTTAACGAGCCATCCCATTCTACAGCAGTTGTTATGTATATGGCATAGTCAAGACCATCTCTAAACTGACACCACCATATTAAGTGATGCTTACTAATACCACCCCCTATGATTAATCCTCCAAGTTTGTCACTACTGTAAATGATATCCATAATTTCTCTCTCATCAAGCATTACATCAACTACTAATGATTCTTTACCTTTACTTCTCTGAATTTCGTTAAAGGTAAGTATGGCTGTGCCAAAAGCACCGTCCACGAATCCAGGAACATATATTGGTATCTTCTCAATATAGGCTGTTCTTATGATTGAATTATCATCACTTAACCTCATACCTAAACTCCATAAAAGTTCTCTCACACTAATTCTCAATTTCTCACTAGTAATCTCACTAAGTACTTTATGTGTAAATTTCTCTATAAGTAATCCATAGTGTTCTTTTCTAACAATAATATTACCAATTCTGTGAAGACCTCTCATAATTAACTCCTCATCATTGGCGTCGAAAGTATACGCATAGTATTCACCACCTAGTGCTTTTGCTAAGTCATGATCTATAGTTCCTGTAGTAGTTATAATTACGTCAATAAAACCTCTCTTTAGGAATTGTGTAATTAAGCCTCTAATGCCTGTAGCGATTAGGTTTCCAGTAAACGACATCATTATAGTTACGTCATCTCTACTACACATTTCTAGAAGTAGTTTAGCAGCGTCATGTAAGTGTTTTGCCATAAATCCTCCAACTCTTCCATAAGCTTCTACAAGATCTTCAATATTTAGAATTTCGAAGTCTATGTCCTGAACTCTTGATAAGTTATGCATTATCTTTAACAGTTCTTATCTCTCTAATTAGGCCTAGCTTTAAAAGTCTTGACACAATCTCTCTGACTGATCTCATTGTTAGTCCTGTCCTTAACGCTATGTCTTCTATGGATGCAATACCGTCAATTAGGTTTAGAATTACTTTGCTTAGAGGATCTAGATAATCTCCTACTTCACTAGCTAACTTACTAGGTACAGGTATTTCAGCACCTCTAATTCTGTATAGGTATATCTTGTGACTTCTCCACTCTTCATATAAGTCCTCAATAATTATTGGCTTCCACCCCGGTACTTCAAAGTCATGACTAACAACTCTAGTTCCTGGCTTAAGTTCACGTTCAAGCTTTGGTCTAAGCCTCTCGTTAACACTCGTTAACAAGTATAATGTAACTACATCTGCATCGGATATGTCATAGTCAAAGAAGCTTCCATGAAGAACCTCAATTCTATCTTCTAAACCTAAATCTCTAATTCTTCTTAAACACTGCTCATACAGGTCTTTTCTAATTTCTATACCTACGGCACGTGCTCCAAATTCTCTTGCAGCAATGATTAGTACCCTACCATCACCACAGCCTAGATCATAAACGATCTCTCCTTTTCTAACATTTGCTAGTTGAAGCATTCTTCTAACAACTACTTCAGGACTTGGTACGAATGGTACATCATAAGGCATAATCTTAATTATACTACGTTGTTTTAAAGTTTATATCTTTTACTCAAGGGTAATTGAATTCTACATTTCAAAAACTTTTTCTAAATATCTTAACTCTGAGCTCACCATTTATGAGCTCAACATCGAGATCAATAATGCCGTAGCTTTTCAACTTCTTAATAATGTATATACACGACATCTTATCCTGAACTTCGTTAAGTAATTCGTCAAGATACTTGCCATGACCAATTATGTTCAGTACTTTCTCATCATCACTAGTTAGTGCATATGTTAACTTTTTACCTAAATAGCGATTTAGCAATTCATCAATTCTAAACTTTACTTCTACTAAACTTGCAAGAATTATGTAGCAATCTTTCTCAAGGTCTAGAATTTTAGCGATTAATTCATTTCCAAAACTTGCATCGATGTTATTTTGAATGAAGTTTAACAGTTCGTTGATCTTATATTTAAGAGACATTGTCTTCTCAAAATCTTACCTAAATATTCCTAATATTCTCTACACTCACAATATAGTGAATATACTCTGCTTAGTATGTCAGGATGTGTTGAGAAGATTTTCTGAAAAGTATCTAACCAACTTCTTAAAAGTAATTCCTTAGTTGCAATTCTCCAACCTATCTTTAATAGAGCTTTCGTAATACTAACGAAATTAGTAATCTTTAATGCATACTTATCAGCCACATATTCGTACCTTCTCAACACTTTAGCCAACAAAGCATAGTAAGAGATGGAGTAGAGAATAAGTATAATCACTATTGTAGGCACACTCACATGTAGATAGAATATGCACAACACCAAGATTAGTATCTTTAGGAATTGATCAAGAGATATTAAGGCTAGTAATTTTAAACTATCATTATTTTTAAGATGTGAACATTCATGTGCAAGAACAGCTAGCAGTTCATCACTTCCTAACTGAGCTACTAGCTTTGTAGTGAGTAGTATGATGTCTCTAGTAGGCAATTTTATGGAAGATGCATTACACTTATCGGAATCTACAAGATATACTCTGGTCTTGCTTAAATTCTTTGAAGATAACTTGCTAAGTAGATTCTTAATGTTAATTTGCTCAGTCTGAATACTCTCTACATACTTTCTAGATCTGGATAGATTATTAACTATTCTGAACAATACCTTCAATTTTGCACTTCTTAAAAGCTTCACCAATCTATTAATGATGATGGTATTAACGTCATCTCTCAAGTTAATTACTACTTTCTCAATCATTGCATCTGAAATGTCGAATTTGAAAAACTTACGAGCAATTACTGATAGGTAAGTTAGAGGTATAATTATTGGCAACGTTATGATAGTTAGAAGTGCTGGAAAGATATTAATACTACATATGGGCAAGAATATGATTACTGATAGAAAGGCTATTGAGAAAAAATTAACTACCACTATGGGTATCTGGATTTTTGCATCTTTAAGTCTAGGTAAGTCAGTACATCTATACACTTTACCTTCTTTTCTTATAAGTAGTATTACTATCTTTCTAACCCCTTCAGTCCCTATGTACTTAAGTATAGACGCATATGTCAGCTTCTTTATCAAGCTATTTGAGCCCCAGAAGTTTAATGTTAAATTATCATTAATCCTCAGCTCAACTCCCTCATCACTACTCTCACATCTTAATGTATGTTCTGAGTTTCTGTGATGTTCAGCTATGTATATTATATCTTTAAGCTGTGTAATGTTTTTTCTTAAATACTCAATAAGTTTTGACTTATCTTTAATTAACTTTGATATTATGTTAGAATTTATCATTTAATTGCGATATTGTTAAGTTAATTTTTGAGATATTGTTTAAATTAAATATCTCATTACTGAACTCTCTCTGACCTCTAATGCTCTCCTCAATTATAGATAACACGTAGTGTGGTTCGTAAGTTTCAAGAACTCTCCAAAGGAAAGAATCTCTATAAAGGCCATACACCTTACCTCTAGCACTCTTCTTAATGACATGTATTAATCTATGTTCAACAAGTTCTTCAAAGAAGTTTCTAATTATTACTGACTCAGCTCTTGGACTTCTACGTGTTTTGAAGGCTATTTCTTGAGCAACTTTTGCTGGTCGAAAGGTAACTACTTGACCTCTAGCATTTTGAACGAGATCTTTGAGGAATTGAATTACCAATAATTTGACTTTTCTTGTATCAGTTATTAAGTAGTTATTACTTGCCATCTGAACCGCTATATATTACACTGTTAATATTGATTAAATAATTTGAGTATAAGAAACACTAAGTACAGTCTGTCCATAGGTATCACGCTAATTCAGCATGGATAGCGTTCTATTTCTTCTTGACTTGCCTAATTAATTCTCTAATTATTTCTTCATCAGCACGAAGTACGTTCTCTAATTGTTCAATTTTCTCTTTAAGTAATTTTATTCTATCTTCAATGTCTCTAAACTCCTCTTCTACATTCTTACTTACATTAACTTCATCATTGGAGTTATTCTCAACTCTCTTAATCCTGCATCTCTCCTCACGTTCCTTACCGTTAAGTGCTTTTCCTACATACTCACTACCTCCAAATCTTGTCTTAGACTCCAACCTATCCAATACTTCCCTCTCACACACGTCTCTATAGTTAATATGTAGTTTAGGTATTGGTTTTAGTGAAGGAGTTATGGTTGATATTTCTCTATCTGTAACTACTATTACCTCATCATTTCTAGCCTTCTCTATAATTCTTCTCAACTCATCACTAATACTAACTTCATCTTCAAATTCTATTCTCATTTTGAAAATTATTAATGAGCAATGCTTTAGTAGATAAGTTTTTGGAAACTTGTTACTTATCATTACCAATCTGATGCCATATTTTCCAAGCTCCATAATGATGTGATCAAGTATGGAATTCTGATTAAATAGGTTCTGAGCTTCTTCAACAATAATTACATGTCTAACTCTAGATGTAGGTATTCCTATCCGTAAGTACTTACTGTAAATTAAGGCCAATACTAGCGATATAGCAAGCTTCTTCTCTTCAATAATGGATAGATCACTTAGATCGATTACATAGTCGTTTATTAATAGTTTATCAGCATTGATGACGCCTCTAGATAGGTTTGAAAGTACATACTCTAATCTCCTAAGTATTGCTGCTTTCATTTCGGCTTCAGTTCTTGTAGTGACTAGGTACTCATCAACAGCTCTTATTAAATCTTCAGTACTCTCATACTTACTTTCTCTTAAAATTCTGTAAAGCATGTATATGCTAGGTTCATTCAATCCTAAACCGTAACCTAGAACTTCTGTTAAGACTTTTGTAGGTATTTGAT
>NJDF01000009.1 GCA_002254895.1 Thermoprotei archaeon ex4572_64 | reverse complement strand
ATAAATTACTGCTTGCATCATTAATACTTACATCACCATTCTCACACTTATGTGACGTTATTAGATTTGGAATACCTATTGCAATTTCAACACTTGGAATAGTTGCAGGAACTTACTATACATTACTTGCCTTACTTAGAGTACTTATTAGATTTTTAATACACTTAGTAATTAGTAGGAAACTTAGTAGAGAAGTTCAGTTCAGATTTTCAACTAATAAACAGGTGATGTATGGTTCATTAAAAAGCTACACATATAGGGATGTACTTTTAAAAACGTTAAAACTTTATAGAAGAATTGTCTTAAGATTTGGAATAATAACTATAATCGTCCTCTTATTAGTATATTCTGGTGTATTTGATTATGTAGGTAAAGTTCTGAGTAAATCTCTATCCTTTCTTAATGAGAAGTACTTAACCATAATTATTACAGCACTTGCTAATTACATTTCAGCAATTTATTTAGCGGGAATGTTCTTAAGTAGTAACTTGCTTACTTTAAAAGATGTTCTCTACGTACTATACCTTTCACAACTGATTGTAACGCCAATCACGTATTTTAGAGGATACTTACCGTATAGACTTGCTTTCTTTAATTGTAGGATTGTTCTTAGATGGATACTTATTGATTTATTTTCAGCAACATTATCAACAATAACTTGCATAACCATAATTTTATCACTTCTATAAAACGTAATACTTAATAGTTGGATCGTTATTAATTAGACATAATGAAATTATGTTTTTTAATTGGTTATGGTGGATCTAAAGTTCCAATTCTCGAAAAAATTCTTAAAGAAGAATCAAGTAGGTATGGTTTTAAATATTCAATTCACTTCATACCAACTTCAGATAGTAAAGTAAAGCTAGACATCTGTAAACTTATTCATGATGTTAAAAAATCTGATGTAATTCTCATATATGCACATGATTTACCAAGTGAAGTTATTGAAGTTATTAAGAATTGTAATGCTAAAGTAATTTCAATTCAATCAGACTTAATTAATTTAAGTAATGTTAATTTTGAAGTTGTTAAGAAAGCTAAAGAGTTTTTCATACGTGGTGGCTTAGATAATTTGAAAAGTATTGTAAGATTAATGTTAAGTATTGGTGGTTTTGAAGTTGAAGTGCCTCATGTCATTGAAATTCCTTGGCACGGAATTTACCATCCTGATTATGGAGTTTTTACAAAAATTAAAGATTATCTAAGAACATATAGATATAGAGATAGATTGCTTGTCGGCATTCTATATTACAGGTCTTGTTGGGTTGATGGTGATTATGAACCATTTGTTAAACTTATTAAAGAAGTTGAAGCTAATGGTCTTGGTGTAATTCCTGTATTTACATACGGTCATAAAGATCCAATACTTAATACACCATCCAAAATTGATTCTTGTTTAGAATTTTTCATGCATGATGGTAAAGTCCTAATAGATGTTCTACTAGACTTCACATCATTCTTCTTCACAACAAAAACGTATACCATAAAAGACTTTGAATACGAAAGTGTTGATGAAGTTGAAATTGTTAGAAGATTAAATGTACCTATTATTAGACCTGTAAGAACTTGGTATCAGACAAGAAGAGAGTGGTTAGAGTCTGAGCAAGGTATTGATTATATGTCACAAGTATATCAAGTAATTATGCCTGAAGTCGATGGACTTGTTGAACCAATCGTATCTGCTGCAACACTTAGACTTGAATCAGGTATTATAATTAAGGCTGAATCAATTGATGAGCATATTAAATACCTTGTACAAAGAATTAAGAAGTGGATTAGACTTAGAAGAAAGGAATCTAAGGATAGGAAGATAGCCATAATTCTAATTAACCCTCCATGCAAAGGTCTTGAAGCTAACGTTGCTGTAGGCTTAGGTCTTGATGTACCTGAAAGTGTAGTCTACTTCCTTAAGAAATTGAAGGAACGTGGATATAGAGTTGAAAATGAGCCAAGTAGTGGTAAGGAACTTATTAAACTTATTCTTGAACGTAAGGCATTAAGTGATTTTAGATGGACAACCGTGGAGGATATTGTACGCAATGGTGGTGTTCTTGATTTTGTAGATTATGAAACGTATATTAGATGGCTTAATGAGCTATCTGATGAAGTTAAGAGTAAAATGATTAAAGATTGGGGTCATCCAAAAGATGTACTTGAAGGTAAAGTTAGAGGATTCGCAGGTATGGTATATAGTGGCAAATTTGTAATTCCTGGTCTTAAATTTGGTAATGTTGTTATTCTTCCACAACCAAAATTTGGCTGTGCTGGCCCTAGATGTGACGGTCAGGTATGTAAAGTACTACACGATCCAACAATAACACCACCACATCAATGGCTTGCAGTCTATAGATGGATAACGCGTATATTTGATGCAGATGTAATAATACACTTCGGTACTCACGGTTACCTAGAGTTTAGACCAGGTAAAAGTGTTGGTCTCTCATGGAAGTGTTGGCCAGAAATTAGTATTGACGATACACCACACCTATACGTTTATGTTGTCTCTAACCCTATGGAAGGCGTTATTGCTAAGAGAAGAAGTTATGCAGTACTTATAGACCATATGTATCCCGCAATGAGTGTTGCAAATATTCTTGAAGATCTTGAAGAATTGATTAGTCAATACGTTAAGGCTAAAAATCTTGGTGAATACGAGAGGGCGAAAGTGATACTTGACATGATATTAAGTAAAGCTAGAGAGAATAACATAGAGGTTAGAGCTAAAAATTCTGATGAAATTATTGAAGAACTTCATAGATATATCGATAAGGTAAGAAGTACACAAATAAATTTGGGATTACATGTTCTTGGAAATCCACCAAGAAATGAGAAACTAGCTAGACATGTAGTTACAGCATTAATGCATGATTCACCATATTCAAAATCAATAATTAGAACGTTAGTAGAATATTTAGGTTATGATTATGATAAATTACGTAAAGGTGAGGTTAAGTACATCCCTGAGCTAGAAATGACAAGTAGCGAACTACTTAATAGATTGTACGAAATCTCTATCGAAATTATTCATGAATTATTAATGAGAGGAAGCACTAATGATAATGAAATATTAAGTACTATACGTAGAGTACTCAAGAAGTACAACCTTATTAGAGATTGAATGAGCATAAAGTACTCTAATACCTATTGATGAGTCGATAAATCAGTAGCATCACAATGATAACACCAGTGATGGTGGTGTTATAATGTGTTGTATGTGAGTGTTTATGAATATTGAGAAGTTGAGGAGAAATTAATCTTACATACTAAAAATGTCATATCTTATCATGTAATACTTAGTGAAGTAATTCTTAAATTTTCTACAGCTCTAGTACTTATGGAAATGACTTTAGAAAGTGCTTCAAGAAAGATAAGAACTTGTGAAAACGAGCTTGTCCAAGTCTTTAAGAAGGCTTTAGATCTTGCTAAGAGAATTGAAGAGTGTTCTAGAGAGATTGAAATGTTAGAGAGAGGAGTATCTGGAATGTTTATTGAGCCAGGCCCTTCAGGTGCTCTCACTAGAGGTAGAGTTGAGATCTTACCTACAGGTAGGAATTTCTATGTAGTTGATCCTAGAGCTTTACCTACTAAAGCTTCTTGGATTATTGGTGTTGAAAGTGCTAAGAGACTGTTAGAACATTACAAGTTAAGAATGGGTAAGTACCCTGAATCTGTTGGTTTTATTCTTTGGAGTATTGATGCTTATAAAGCTGATGGTGAACAACTTGCACAAATACTTTACCTACTTGGTGTTGAACCTACATGGTCAGAAAGTGGATATGTTAAGGAGTTGAGAGTTATATCTGCTGTTGAAGCATCTGCATGGAGAGGTAGTGAGGATCTTGCAAAAATATGGATTCATTGGTCAGGATATGCATATAGTAGAAAAAGTTTTGGAGAAAATGCACATGATGTACTTGTCTTAAATCTTGAGAAAGTAGATATGGTTAGTAGAAATCATTCAAGTGATGAACATGACATATTTGCTTGCTGTTGCTATTTTGCATATCATGGAGGTTTCTATAATGCTGTAAAGACAATTTCAGGAAAAGACATACTTATTGTTCAAGTAGATACTAGAGATATATCTAACATAGATATTCATGATATGAAGTTTGAAATTGAGAGAATAGTTAGAGCAAAACTACTAAATCCTGTATGGATTGAAGAGATGAAAAAGCATGGATATAGAGGTGCAAATGAGATACAGAGAAAAATCTTGCATCTCTATGGTTGGTCAGCAACAACAAAACTTGTAAATGATTGGATTTTTAATGAAATAGCAAAAACATACGCTCTAGATGAAGAGATGAAAAAATGGTTTATAGAGAATAATATATACGCTCTTGAAGAAATTGTAAGAAGACTTATAGAAGCAGCTGAAAGAAAATTATGGAAACCTGATCCAGAACTTTTAAATAAATTAAGAGATATTCATGCAGAAATTGAAGGATATTTAGAGGAAAGTATTACTGGACAAGACTATCAGGGAGGAAGTATAGTAATAATAACATCTGAACAAGATAGTCATTGGAAAGAAAATATAAAGAATGTAGAACAAGTAATGGAAAGAATGAGAAAAATAAGGTGAAGTAGAATGTGTCCTATATGTTTAATACTACTCATATTAATGTTAATAATTACATTATGGTCTCATAGAAGAAAAGCAACAATAGATATGATTAAACATGCATATAAATGCAATCCCAAGTACTGTAATAAACGTAAATGTCCAGTAAGAATGTTAAGATATGCGTGGGAATTTGGTCAGAAAGAGATTACTGAGTAAATCTTTACTACATTTCTTACAGCTCTTTTAAGTTAAGCTATTCTCATATAGTTACAGTTTGCTGTGAACATTAACTCTCCGGAATATTTAATTTAACTCCAATTCTAACACTACTTGTGAGTGAGTTTTGGACTTATGCTAAGGCTGGTGTTGATCTTGATAAGCATAGAGAGATGCATAAACAAGCACACGAAGTTATTAGTAGAGTTCTCAAGGTAATGCATATTGAGCTAGAACATGGTTTTTACTCAAACTTTGTAAGACTTGGAAATTACAGAATTACTCTTCATAGTGATGGTGTTGGTACTAAGTCAATAATTGCACAAGAAATGAATAGACTAGATGTTGCTGGTTGGGATGCCGTTGCTATGAATGTTAATGATGTAGTAGTTGATGGTGCAAAGCCACTAGTACTTGTTGATTATCTTGCTCTACCTAAAAGTGATCCAGAACTTGTAAGACAAGTACTTAAAGGTATAGAAGATGCATGTAGATATGCCAATGTCCTCTTGCTAGGTGGTGAGACAGCAATAATGCCTGATCTTGTAAATTATGTAGATGTTTCATGCACTGTGCTTGCTGTAAAACTATTCAACACTGAAGAACCTACAAAAAATGATATCGTTATTGGTGTTGAGAGTAGTGGATTACATGCAAATGGATACACGTTAGTTAGGAAATCATTGTTAAGTAAGTATTCACTAAGTGATTACATACCTGAAATTGAGGATTTCCTAGGAAATGCATTACTCAAACCAACAATAATCTATTCAAACCTAATACTGGAACTCTATGAGAGGAAGCTTATAAAAGTGGCAGCTCACATTACAGGTGGTGCATACACTAAGCTTAAGAGAATACTGCCAAGTGATTTAGATATCATTATTGAACCACCAGAACCACCCAGAATCTTCAAGTTTATTCAGAAAGTTGGCAATATTGATGATTACGAGATGTATCGTGTATTTAATATGGGTATTGGCATGATTGTCATAACTAGTGAAGACAATACTGATCACACTGTAAAAGTTATTGAGAGAAATAATCTAAAGGCCTTCACTCTTGGTAAAATTCTTGAAGGTTCAGGTAAAGTTAGGATAAAATTGAAAGATAGAGAGCTAGTGTACAGTTAAGGTATGGCTAGATACGTACTTGTTGAAATATATCCTGAAGATCATGTTGACACTATTATTCAGGAAGTAATAAGTACCTTTAAGAAAATACTAGGTCTTAGAATTATTAGAGGTTATTTAAGAGTTGTGAAAAAGAAAGGCAATAGAGTAGTCTTTAAAGTATCAACTAACTTATTACCTTATCTTAGAGCATGTACGATACTCATTAAACAGATAAATGATTCTAGAGTGATAGTATTGACTGTGCGAATTTCAGGAACTATTAGGAAAATATGTGCACAATTAGATTCAATCCCTAAATTACTCACTAAGGTGTAGGTTTAACAAGCTCTAAAGGTAGTTTTAATTTCTTAGAGACTAGATAGAGATGTTTCAAATACATTCTAAGTCCTGAAGTACTTCTTAACTTCTCACAAACTTTCATCAATATGTCTAAAACCTCATCATAGACTTGCTTATTGACAGGATAGGGTGAACAGTCTTTACCACCAAAAGCGAAGGTAAACTTTCTAGGATCAACAACTTCTGGATCATTCCAATCAGCCTCAGTATTGTAAATTAACTCAGCTATAAGTGTTAATGCTAGTATAGTGCTTGGCCCAATTCCCCTAATGAGTAGCAATTCTTTAAAGTCATCAACACTTCCTACCTTAAGTATTACCTTCTCGTTAATGTTTAAACCAATATTACGTATTACCTTTAATCTCACATCATTGATCTTATCATCACTATGATGTCCTAAATACTTCAAGATGTTATCTGAGTTTCTGCTTTTAATCATGTTCGTGATGATCTTGTAATCTCTTAATACCTTTACTGGACTCTCATTTAAGAGATCTACAATTACCCTCCTACACTCCTCACTTTTTGAACTTGTTAAGTTTAGCACACTCTTCTCTTTAATACCTAAAATTCCTGAATGTGGATTATTGAGATATGTGGTTTCCATCCACCAGTGATATCTACGTGCCATTCTTCTGTTAACGTTCATTCCTTGCTGAATTATAGCCCATGAACCTTCTTCACCTATAATTATTGCTTGATGATAAAGTATGTATCCATCTTGTAGAGCAGCATTATCTATTTTTGCTATAAGTCTTGAGTTCTTTTCAAGTTCTTCAGAATTAACATTGTAGTGTTTAGGTATTTTGTAAATTTCTCTAGAGATTTCAAGTGCTTTTAATCCTTTACCACCAAGTACTTTAATTCCAAGTTCTTCTCTACTAAGTACTTCTCTAAGTACTGCGGTAGTTATTGTTGTAGAGCCTGAGCTATCCCAATCCATACCTATTAGATTATTTAATGATTGAAAGAATATGGGATTACTGAATCTCTTAATGGTCTCTCTAATACCGTACTCATCAATCATTATTTTAAGTATGATTGAGCTCAACTTCATCATTCTACTGAAGAGCCATGAAGGTACGTGCCCCTTATGTAATGGTAAATCCACGAAGTTGTACATTGTTTAGGTATTTTTCTTAAAAATTTATTTAAACCTAGCACACATCTTCTAAGTATCTAATTATGAGGTTAAGTGCATCAAGTAAATTTTGAGCACATAAGAACTTATCACTCTCCTTACCGATAAGTATGCACTTACATCCAAGTTCTAGACATATTTCACAGTTTCTTGGCAAGTCATCTATGAGGTAAAGTCTTGAAGACTCTATGCCTAGATTATCTATTATATATTGAATTTGCATCTTCTTACATGGAAAATCATCTCTAGTTAATATTCTTGTAAAATACTTCTTAAGCTCGTACTTATCTAGAAATATGTTAATAACATTTAAGCTCTGCATAGTTACTAGAAATATTCCTGAAACTTTTCTTGAAAATTCATCAAGAACATACCTAACGTGGTCGTGTGGTCTTGCCTTCTCTACTGCTTTGAGTTCGTAGCTCTCAATCAATTTACTAATCTCTCTATACAGTTGTGTATTCCAAGTTTTTAGAAGTATTTCAAAAAGTGAATCAACTCTATAACCTACCAATTCCGAAACTTTACTCTTAACTTCACTCCAATTAACTTCAAGTTTAGTAATGACACCGTCAAAATCAAGTGCGATAAAAATGCACATAAAGAATGCTTCACGAAGTAATTTATAATCATAACGAGCAAATATTTATTAGAAAGCTTAATTATGATTTTTAAAGCAATGTCTAGTCGTAAGTTTGAAGATTTCATTGCAGATTTTCTAGCAAAAATTGGATATAAAGTTCTTGATAAGAGAGTTAAAATCGTGATTAACAACGTTGAGGTGGGTGAGGTAGACATACTTGCAGTAGATGATTATGGTAGAAAATACGCTATTGAAGTTAAGTCAGGAAAAATCGACGTTTCAGGTATTAGACAAGCGTACATAAATGCCAAGATCATGAATGCCATACCCATGATCATTGCTAGAGGTTTCTCAAATGATTCAGCTAAGACTTTAGCAGAAGAGTTAGGTGTAAAAACTATTCTTCTCGATGAAGTATTTGTTTTAAGTCATGACGAGGTTAAGAGTATTATTGAAGAAGTACTTTACGATGTTATTAATGAATTTCTAAACATGATCGTAAGCACTGCACAGTTTGATGATAAATTCATAGAAGTTGCAGAGAAGTGTGATGACTTTTCCTGTCTTTGTCGTGAATTTAAATTTAACGAAGATGTATGTCAAGAATTCATTATGAAGCTTAAAGAGAGAATCAATGTTAAGAGATTAACCTTCAAAAAGTTAAAGACTTACGTAAAGATATGTAAGGTCTTGAAGTACATGTTAAAGTAACGTTTAAGATCTCTACATGAATACTAGCTTCAATGATTACTATAGATGAGTTGAAGAGAAGATATACACCTAAAGTTAAACCTATAATTTGGGATTCTGACAGAAAGACGATAATTCTTCTAGATCAATCAAAACTACCTTTCGAAACTAACTACATTGAACTTAATAATCTTGAAGGTATTATCGATGCTATTAAGAAGATGAAAGTGAGAGGAGCACCAGCTATAGGCATTACTGCAGCTTACGGCATAATTGTTGGCTTACTAGAGAGAAGACCTAGTCTTCAAAATGTTTCTGAAGTACTCGAAATTATTAGTGAAAAGCTATTAAGTACTAGACCAACAGCTATTAATCTCAAATGGGCCATCGATAGAATGATTAGTAAGTCTTTAAAGATATATAAAGAAGTTAAGAGCTTTGATGAACTTATTGAAAATCTAGAACTTGAAGCTAATAACATATTTGATGAAGAGTTCGAAGCGGAATTAAGAATGGGCCTTTATGGTCTTGAAAAGCTTCACGACAATGATGTAGTGTTAACGCAGTGTAATGCTGGTGGTTTAGCTACAGGTACTGGCCTAGGAACAGCTCTTGCACCTATAAAAATTGCTCACGCATTAGGTCTCAAGGTCTCGGTTATAGTTCCTGAAACAAGGCCTTGGCTTCAAGGTGCTAGATTAACAATCTATGAGCTTGTTGAGGAAGGTGTTGATGCAACATTAATAACAGACACTGCCGTTGGTTACGTAATGTTTAGAGGCATGATATCTTCAGTAATGGTAGGTGCTGATAGAATTTTAAGTGATGGTCACGTATTTAATAAAATAGGCACGTTTAAAGAGGCAGTAATTGCTCATGAGCTAGGAATACCTTTCTACGTACTTGCACCAAAATCAACCTTCGATTTTGAAAAGAAAGTTCATGAAGTAGTCATTGAAGAGAGAGATCCAGACGAAGTTAAGACAGTCATGGGTAAATTAATAACTTTACAAAACGTCAAGGCCTATAATCCAGTCTTTGACATAACACCGCCGAAATACATTACTGCAATTATTACAGAGAAAGGCATAATATACCCTCCATTTAATAAAAATATACGAAAAGTATTAGGGTGATTCATAAAGTATTGAATATTTTAAAAACATTTTCAAGAAAGGATATCACCACTTACTCTGAAACTAATACTGAAGGTATCAGAACCATAGAGCACTCTCCTACCACACTTAGGACATCTAGCAGTTATGGTAATAGTAATTGATGCTTGATTCTTACTAATTTCTTCAATTTCAGAATCCAAATCAACATCTTCAAGATCTAGATTAAAAACATTACCACAATATGCACATTTAATCTTTGGCATTATCTTTCTATCTAGTTAAGGTTCTTAATTTTTTCGCACTCTTTAGAAGTTCTTCTAACTTACCACTATACAATGCCATACCTACAATGGCTGCATCAAAACCATGACTACTAAGTATCTCTATATCTTTAGCTGTAGATACACCACCTGCGTATTGTAGCTCGTTACAGTACTCTCTTAAAGTTCTTATGACTCTCTCATTAAGTCTAACTCCACTAAGCATTCCCTCCACATTAATGTTAGTGTATATTACTTTCTTAATGTTAAGTTCATTAACAATATTAAACACGTAGTCTTCACTACAAGAGCATTCTAACCATGCCTTAATCATTACTTTACCATTCTTAACATCTATTGATAAGTAGACTTTATCATTACCTAAAGTACTTACTATTCTGTGAGTCTCATCTCTATTTTTAAAGGCTAGAGATCCTATAATTATGTCGATATCATGTTTTGCATATTCTAATGCATGATTTAGGCATCTAATACCACCACCAACTTGTACTTTAATTCCGTAATTTCTGGCAATTCTAGCAAGTTCAAGTATTAATTCTCTATGTACTGGTTTACCATACTCTGCACCATCTAGGTCAACAATATGTATCTTCTCTACATCATAATTTACAATTATTTTAAGAACATCTTTAGGATTCATAAATACTTTTTCACTACCTTTGATACCTTGAACTCTCTTAACAGCACATCCTTGATGAAGATCAATGCTTGGAATTACAATCATGATTTAGTCTGATAAGCACTACATTACGTTTTTATACTTTATTTTTCAGGTAATAGTAGTGCTTTATCTATTAATTTCTTAATATCTTCAAGTTTCTTCTTAACTTCATCCAACCGTCTTTCAAGATCATGAACTTCTCTGATTATTTCATTTCTAAGACTTAAATCAATATGTCTAACCTTA
>NJDF01000008.1:14214-18594 GCA_002254895.1 Thermoprotei archaeon ex4572_64 | reverse complement strand
TCTCCACAGTACTTAACTGTTCAGTGATTGATAGTCCATGAATCTTTAATAGTCTAATCAGTTCTTCACGAATATTTAGTAGTCTATTAAGCTCTTTATCAATTTCTTTAACCTTAACTATAAGCTCACGTATGTGATTTTGAATTGGAAGTTCATACTCACCAAGAAGGTGAACACTATAAGCATCTTTATATGCATTACTCCATAACCTTATCTGTAATTTCAGTATCGCCGAAATCAATAAATTTAAAAGTTGTGAAGAATCTATATTGAGATCATGTACACACCAATGATTTATGGTTATGATAGAGCAATAACCATATTCTCACCTGAAGGTGAACTCTATCAAGTAAGATATGCAGGTGAAGCTGTAAAGAGGGGATGGGCAACACTTGGACTTAAATGTGCTGGAGGTGTTGTTCTTGCAGCTGAAAAGAGAAAACTAGGACCACTAATTGACCTTAACAGTATTGAGAAGATATACATGATTGATGAGCATGTAGGTATTACTCCTTCAGGACTACTTGCAGATGCAAGAGTACTTATAGAGTATGCTAGACAAGAAGCACAAATACATAGATTGATCTATGACGAGCCAATAGATGTAGAACTACTGACTAGAAGAATTAGTGATCTTAAACAAATATACACACAACATGGTGGTGTTAGACCTTTTGGTGCAGCTTTAATTATTGGTGGTGTTGATAGGCATGGACCAAAACTTTTCCAAACAGATCCTGGAGGAATTTATTTTGGCTATTACGCAACAGCTATAGGTTCAGGAGCTTCAACAATAATGGACTTCTTAGAGAAGAACTACAGATATGACATCGCTCTTGAGGAGGGTATTAAACTTGCACTTAAAGCTTTAAGTCTAGTTATTGAAGCCTTAGAGCCAGATAGAGTTGAGATTGCAGCTATAGATTCAAAAACAAGAAGATATAGAAAGTTATCGCCAGATGAGGTAAAGTTAATCATTGATGAGATTAGAAGAGAGAGAACCTAAGCTTAAAGTTGAGAAACTATTAATATATCCCCTAAAAGCACACATTTCTATGAGTAGAAAAGTTGGTATTGTTAAGTATAGTGCTAAAGGTGAGCACTTTGAGATACTTGTAGATCCAGATGCAGCTCTTGAGTATAGAATGGGTAAGAAGATGAGTCTTGATAAAATTCTAATTTCAGACACAATATATAGAGATGCTAAGAAGGGGTTAAGAGCTAGTGAAAGTTCGTTAATGAAAGTCTTCGGTACAAAGGACATTAAGAAGATTGCAGAAATAATGATTAAAGAGGGAGAGCTCCCTCTAACTGCTGATCAGAGAAAGAAACTTATTGAGCAAAAGAAGAAACAGATTGTAGAATGGATAAGTAGAAACTGTATTGACACGAGAACAAAGACACCCATACCTCCACAGAGAGTTGAACTTGCACTTGAACAATGTGATGTAGGTATTGACCCCTTTAAACCTGTTGAAGAGCAAGTATCGAGTGTATTAAAAGCTCTTCAGAAAGTATTACCTATAAAGGTAGCTTCAGCAGTAGTTGAAGTGAAAGTACCGCCTGAACATGTAAGTAAAGTTAGAAGTGTATTGTCAAGAATTGGAAAGATAGTTAAGGAGAGATATGAAAGTGATGGTTCAGGAATTCTACAGCTAGAAGTACCTGCAGGAATGCAGGACACTATTGTAAGTAGAGTTAATGAGTTAACTAAGGGTTCAGGAGAAGTTAGACTATTAAGTTTACAAACCTAGTAAGTTTAAGAAGTTCACACAAATATTCAGAACTTCATAGTGAGATTTGAAACCTAGTTAAATCTCTCAAAAAATAAATCACGTTCGCAGACCAATTCTAAATATATTAACTTAACGTTATTGGCCCTACGTCTGGTCTTCCTTGCCTTAACCCCATACCTGCCCATCTTATTAACTCATTTCTCATCATGAGTATTAGATTTCTTGCATGTTTTCTTGATCTATCAATAGCTATTGCTAGTAATTCTTTCTCATCTTCAGCTTCATCTTCATGAACTGTAACATCAATTATGGGTTTACCTGTCTCTAACTGTATGTTCGTTATAGCTATGGAGAAGACTAGATAACTTAACTTGTCAGTTAATGACTTACCAACCCATCCAAAAACTATACCTGCATCACACTCCTTATCGGTAAGTAATTTCTTGATAGCCCATGGAATATTCTTAATTCCTGGAACTGTCCATCTCTCAATAATTATTTTAGGGTTTATTTTCTGTAATTCCTCAATAGCATATCTAGCCATATCGACTCTAGCGAAAGTTGTATCTACAATACCAACTCTCATAATGAGTTTAGAGGTAGAAACTACATTTAAAGATTAAGTATTAAGATTGTAAGTCTACATTTGCAGTTGTAGATTGAACTTAATTAATAATGATGAGCTTCTCTTAAAAATTAAAGCTAACTAAGTCATCATTATTGAGTAATTTTTCTCAACCACTTAATCAGTATTTAAATTTCTAAAAACTCTAAGTGTAGTGTGCCTGGAAGTACTTTCGGCTACATGTTTAGAATAACTACCTTTGGTGAAAGTCATGGACCAGCAGTCGGTGTTGTTATTGATGGCTGTCCAGCAGGTCTTCCATTAAGTGAGGAAGATATTGAGAGAGAATTAAGACTTAGAAGACCTGGAGGTCTCTACGTATCTCCTAGAAGAGAAGTTGATAAGGTAGAGATACTTAGCGGTATCTTTAATGGTAGAACTACAGGTCAACCTATTGCTTTAATTATTCGTAATGTTGATGTTGATTCAAGACCTTACGAAGAGTTAAAGTATACTCCAAGACCTGGACATGCAGATCTACCATACATTATGAAGTATGGTTTTGAAAATTGGGACTATAGAGGTGGTGGTAGAGCAAGTGCAAGAGAAACAGCTGCAAGAGTAGCTGCAGCAGCAGTAGCTAAGAAATTACTATGCTGTTTAGGAATACTAATAACTACACACGTAGTTAAAGTTGGTCCTCTAGAACTTGATAGTGACGTTACTTTCGAAGAAGCACTACGTGCAAGAAAATCACCATTAAAGATATGTAGAGAGACCTTTGAGGAGAAAGTTATGAAACTTCTTGAAGAAGTTGTAAGAGAGGGTGATAGTTTAGGTGGTGCTGTTGAGACGATAGTTATCAACGTACCTCCAGGTCTTGGCGAGCCAGTTTTTGACAAATTGAAGGCAGATATCGCGAAAGCAGTCATGAGTATTCCAGGAACTGTAGGTGTAGAGTTCGGTATGGGTTATAGATTATCAAGTATGAGAGGATCTGAAGCTAATGACTCCATAATCATCAAGAATGGAAGGTTAGGTTGGGAAAGAAATGTACAGGGAGGTATTGTTGGTGGTTTAAGTAATGGTGAGCCTATAATTGTTAGAACATACTTTAAACCAACATCATCAATAAGAAAACCTCAAAAGACAGTAGACTTAAGAACCATGAAAACTGTAGAGATAAGCATTAAGGGTAGGCACGATCCATGCATAGCTATTAGAGGCTCCATCGTGGTTGACGCCATGGTGACACTAGTACTTACAGATCATGCATTACGTGCAGGATATGTAAATCCTGTAAAGTTGAGTAGTAAAGATATTGAAAATATTGAGAAGTATTGGAAAATATATGAAGTTTAGAGAAATTGAAGAAATAGTCAATACATTGATAGAAATTTTATGTAATAAGGAGTACAATACACATTATGAATACTTAATGTGGTGTCTTCATACTACTCATCAATTAAGATATGCCATTAAGGAATTAAGTATTAATCATGTATTAGGTTTCATTAGATGTTTAAGATATGTATTTGAAGTAGCTATTCAAGTAATGTTTATGAAGCAGAAGTTCAATAATAATGAAGATAGAATAATTAAAGAATTGAAAAGAAGGGAAAAGCTTGGAACAAGTTTTACCTTAAAGATGATTACGAACGTGAGAGAAATGGCAGGTACTGTTAAGAAAGAACTAATAAGACAATACATTAGACTTACAAGTTATGTACACCCAACATACACACTGTATACACATAGAAACATTATCAACAAGTTGGATAATGATGATGTGAAGATAGTTGAAGAACTCTTCTACAAAACTATAGATTCAGTACTGTACATATATATGAGACTCTACAATGTATGTGAAAAACTATGTGAATTATGTATAAAACATAGCTTATCAAGATGTAGTAAATATTGTAAGAGAACACAATCATGAATTAGTTGTAAAATTCCTAATCATCAATCGCGGTGACTCAACATCATTGCTGTGAAAAAATTCTTCACATAATTATTCAGTTCGTCGTGAGTTCTTCATTAATTCTGTTTTGATACCCTTCATCACTATTATCTCTA
>NJDF01000008.1:0-14164 GCA_002254895.1 Thermoprotei archaeon ex4572_64 | reverse complement strand
TTTAAAAACTCTACATTGACTTTACTAGCTTATCTATTTCTAATGGCGTTAAATAATTTTGTGATTCAGTTCTTGGATTCAGTTCGTAAGCTATTGGTGTAAGCATTAGTTTTCTAATTTCTTCCATATTTCTAGTTTTACTAAGTACCCAACATAGCTTTACGTAGGCTACTTCTGGTAACATATCTTCAGCAGGAATTACACCTATCTTTAACATTTCAACTCCTCTTCTATACACGTTGAGATTTACACGACCGAAGAGTGTTTGACTAGTAATTACTATAGGTATCTCATGTTCAATAGCTCTCTTTATAGAATTAAGTAGTTGCTTACCTATATGTCCAAAGCCTGTACCTTCAATAACAATTCCGTGATAATTCTTATCAACTAGGAAGTCTATTATTTCAGAACTCATTCCTGGATAAAATTTAATTAAAGCTACTTTATCATCAAACTTTCCATGAAATTCCATATCTTCAATTTTACTTCTAGTAAAGTAGTGACTTGTATTCATTTTTATTTCAAGTTTTTTAATATCTATGAAGGCTATTGGCTGTGCATTTATGCTTATAAATGCATCTCTACGTGATGTATGCATTTTACGTACACGTGTACCTCTATGTATAGCTATTAAGCCATCATTGGTAGTATAGTGCATTGCTATGACAGATTCTGCAAAAGGTGCCTTAGCTGCAACTAGAGTAGCTGCTAGCAAGTTTTCAAAAGCATCACTTGAAGGTCTATCACTACTTCTCTGTGAACCTACAAGAACTATAGGTCCTGGCTTACCCTTTATAGCAAATGCCATAGCTGCTGCAGTGTAGTGCATAGTGTCTGTTCCATGTAGAATAACAATACCTGAAGCTCCTTCAAGAAAAGCCTTATACACTGCTTCAGCAATTTCTGACCATATTTGAGGATTGAAATCTTCACTGAAGACAGCCATTAAGTTATGTAATTCAAGAATAGCTATAGACTCAACTTCAGGATACAGCATGTGTAGTTCTTCAAGACTAAAGCTTGGATATACAGCACCTGTCTTATAATCAACCTTAGACATTATTGTACCTCCAGTAGCTAGTAATCTCACCTTTGGTAAATTCTTAACAACCTCCTCACGAACAGTTTCACCTATTGGTACTGAAAAACTTGGTACTTCACCTTTACGTAAAAGTTTAACTTCTTTAACATTATCTACGTGAATACCAACATTATAACCATTTGGTAACTTTATGATTATTACATCAACATCACCTACTTCAGGTCTTGGTAAGATAATACCTCTCAAAATACTTCCATCATTTAAGGTGACTTCAACTTCGTCAAAATCAGAAATACCAAAATTGTTCAGGAATTTAACTACACGTTCAGAGTATGGCATTGTAGAGTTTAGTATATTTTTAGTGTTAAAAATTTACCTTTAAAAATGCTTTCAATCATTTAAAACATGAATGATAAAGTATATATATTAGTTACTAAATACTAAGTGTATGAAGATTAGATGTCCAAAATGTGGTTATGTTTTTGATACTATGTATTCCAGAGCAGTTGCATGTGCTGGTTGCTCATTAGCTGTTTTTGGTGATTGTGGTTATGTTAAGTGTCCAAGATGTGGTTATGAGATTGAGATGAGTGGTAGTAGAAGATTTACAAAAATTACACCATGGTGATTTGATACATTTAAAGAAGCTTTAAAATACTTCTTTTAACGCCAAGTCCACTCAATGAAAGGTTTGGGCAAGTCGACCATGGCATTTACTATAAGTTCAACAAGTCCACCATATAGTATTCTAAATCTCTCCCATAACTTGTAGTATGCAAAGGTGTCTCTAATCATACCTTTACAGTTACTACATGGTGCGCATAAGTATTTTGGTGTTTTTGGATCTATACAGTCTGCAAAAGCTTCAAGAGTTTGCTTAACCTTCATTCTACCTGCAACCTTATACTTCCAGTCAGGGAAGTTGTAACCATACATGATTGCAAAGGCACCACCAGCACCACAGCAGAAATCTAATTGAATGTCATCGTAGTATAGGCCATAATTTACAGCATCATATCCTGGAGGAATGCTTGCTAAGGTCCAGCTAAGTCCTGCTTCCTCAAAAATTATGGCAAATGCTTCAGGATTCTCTATCCATGACAAGAACTCACCATAATTATGTATGATTAGGATGTCAGCACCCTTCTCATCGACTGGAATCTTGATTCTCTTACCTGTCTTCTCGTAGATTTCTTCCTCCATAAACTTAACCATTGAGAGCATAGCTTTAGGGCTAGTACCTGTTGAAGAGCCAATTCTTAACTGCTGTATAGTGCCTAGTTCGTGAAGTTCTTTCGGTGCCCAACTAAATTGTTGACTAAACACCTTTCTTAACTCTCTAGTTACAACTCCCTGATCAAGACCTAGAGGACAGAATTGAAAACATCTTCTACATACTGTACATCTGTATGAGAGTTCGTAAAGTCTCGCTATGAGGTGTACGTTTACTTCGATAGGAACATCCTTCTTACCTCTAACATACTTATCATAAAGCATTCTTAGAATTTCTGTCTTGAATGTTGGTCTATAGTACTCATGCTTCTTACCACCTGCTAAGAATATTTGACAAACTTCAGCACATGTTTGACATCTAGCACAGAAGTCTATGATTGTAAGTAATGGCTTAATTTGTGTCCAATTATCTTCAACAGTGAATAACTTCTTAATACCGTCTATGAATTTTCTAACAATCTCCTGCTCTTCTTCTTTACTTTTAGGTCTTGGTATGGGGAAGTTTGCATAACCATCGAGTGCTAGGTTTAGCATTTCTTTTCTCCACTCTTCTGGTGGTGGTCTTAGTTTAGGCTCCTCTTCAAGCTTAATGAAGGGTAAAGGCATTAACCAACTCTCAACTATTCTAGTAATCTGCTGATCAGTGGGTGCACAGAGATCTTCAGGTCTAAGCTTACTTGGATCTTTCATCCTCTCCTCTAGGCCAGGTTTGAGGCGACTCATGACTTCTTCACCTCAGGCCAGAGTGATCTAAGTTCTGCCCACTTATGACCTTTAATTGCATAGGGACTCTCCCAAGACATTACATAATTTAGATACTTATTAATTTTTACGTCAAGCGGAGTTCTTATTCCTGGAATTCTAGGCTCATTATCCCAAGCAATCTTGTGATAGGTTATGTATTTTATTAATCCGTGAATCATTCTAGTAAATGGGAAGTATATTAAGAAGATTTCAAGAATGATTAAGTGAACGCTTATAGCGGCTGATACTTCAGGTACTACAAACATAGTTAATGGACTACCAGTTATGAGAGATTTCATTGAAAGGATAAATACCTACACTTATTGGAAGACCTGCAAGTTCTGTAATAGCACCTATGAAGAGCAGTACAAACCATGCAAGGATTAAGTATATACCACCATGAAAGAGATAACTACCCCACCACATCTTTCTATTATAATAGAAGAGTCTAACCATGAAGAGCATCTCTTTAAGAGTATCCTTCAACTCTCCAGCAAGCCATCTGGCAAGTTTTGCACGCCACCACTCTAAATTCTCATAATACGAGCTTCCACGTTCAGCTTTTTCTTTCTCCTCATGTGGTACTGGATATATTTCCCACCTTAACGGTGTTGGTAGTGCTGCATATCTTGAAAAGCGAACTGCAAGTGCTATTACGAGGATTATGAATGCTACGTATGAAGATATTTCTAGACCTGCTACAAAACTCATTAAGGTATGTGAACTATTTATCTTTATAAGAATTACCCTCTAGAGTCTTGTTGATTTTTGTAGATGCTAAATCGTGAGTACTTATTCTTAACGCCTTGTCTACTATCATTAATGCTTTATCTTCTCGTCAATTTTTAACTTTTCAACTTCCTAATTCATGTAAATTCTTAATGAGAGTAGTGAAGGTTCGTGAATAAGAGTTGACTAAGAGTTAATATCCATAAGGTATCTCTAGAAGTCATGTATGATAATTATTCACTGAGTATTTGGTCAATAAACCAATCCTTTCTAAACTCTTTTAAATCTTCATACCTCTGTCCCGTACCTATGAAGATTATGGGTTTCTTGAGAGTTAGTAGAAATGTAAGTATTGAACCACCTTTTGGATATGCATCAACTTTAGTAACTACTAATCCATCAATATTAACGTACTTCATGTTCATTCATTAAGTTAATGTCTGTATGCATTCTACCTGCAGTATCAATCATTACAAAGTCTATACCTTTAGCCTCAGCATGTCTAACAGCATCATAAGCTACAGCTGCAGGGTCAGAGCCATACCTATGCTTAATAACTTTAACTCCAAGTCTTCTACCATGCTCTTCAAGCTGTTCAATAGCTCCAGCTCTGAAAGTATCTGCAGCTGCAAAAACAACACTATAACCATGACGTTGAAGTAGATGTGCAATTTTAGCAATACTTGTCGTCTTACCGTAACCGTTAGGTCCTAGGAAGAGTAGTACTTGTGGTTTCTTCTCTTTAATTCTTCTAGAAATCTCATCAATAAAGTTGATGTTTGGTATTTCTGAAAGTAGTTCCAGCAAGGTATTCTTAATGCAGTTCTTAATTATGGATTCCTTATCTCCAAATCTTGGAACTTTAAGATTTATTAATGAACTCTCAACCTTATCTCTAATTTCTTCAGCAACTTCTACAGCAACATCACACTCAACAAGTTGTATGAATAAGTCATCACATACTTCTCTAACCTTATCTTGACTAAGCGTTGTTGTGGTTATTGCTTCAGTGATAGTTGTTTTTATACTAGTTGTAGTTTCTTTGACAGTACTTGCTAGAGTATCTGTAATTGACTTAAAGACTCTCTTTAACTTATCAAACATAGTGATAGATTACTCACTCTACAT
The DNA here is from genome assembly GCA_002254895.1 of Thermoprotei archaeon ex4572_64. The sequence continues at coordinate 9,288 of NJDF01000008.1, read as the reverse complement.
TAAAAATTTTTAAGAAAGAAAATTATTGTCTTGTCTGTGCTTGTTGCCTAATACTTGCATAAATGTAGGTTAGGAATTTTCTAAGATCTTCAGCTCTTCTAGCTGTTTCTGAAAGTTGTGTTTCAAGTCTAGATTTAACCTCTTCAAGCTCTTTAATTCTATTCTCTATAAAGTTTATAGCATTTTCACAATCAGTTTCTACTAAATAACCACCACCAACACTTAGTAAGACTTTCTTAGTATCCATTGGTCTTGTCTTTACAAAAACGCCACCACCAATAGTTACGTAAGAATCAGAAATTTCAGTACTCGACATGACTCTCATAAAATCTCTTGCACCTTTTAAATCATTGATAGAGTTGGTAAGTATGATTATGTTTTGTCTTAAATTATTTGCTAGATTTTCAAGAAACTCTAACTCACTAACCATTCTTGCAATATCTTCCTGAGTAATGACTATTCTTCTTTCAGATTTTTCTGCTGGTTTTGCCATGAAGTCACCTAAAGACTACTAACTTGTCTAGAGTTCTCAATAGAATTACTTCTTTCCTCTTAACTTCATCGAGACTAACTTCCTTAATATCTAGAATTCTGACTAGATTTCTAGAAACTTTATGTCTACTACCAATTAAGGAGTATGCCTTCTCTATAGCGTCAGCTGATTTAATAGCTGGTATCTCTATGGTGTATTTTTGCCAGTTATTTCCAATTCTCACATGACACGTAATTCTATATATCTTAACCTGCACAAGTGATGTAATTGTAAGTTATTATAAAGTTTTCCTTATAAATACACATCATAATATATCATAAACTGTAACTGTTCCGTTATGAAATCATATATTAATAATTTTATGATTGGATTGTTCAGCAAGCTCACATTATATTGTTATGATATGTGTAATCCCAGTGATATGCTGACTTGAATAAAGGCACATAATAAACAGGACAGGCATTTTCAAGAGCATATTCATCTTCACTTACAATTATTGAGTCAATTCATCTAGGTGTAAAAGATTTTTTTAATCTTCTCAATATCTTGATTAGTTGCTTCAGGGCTTAGAAGAACACCTCTACTATTTGCAACAGCTATAGAGCCTACAAGATAGGTATTGCATAGTGTATCCACAATAACTTCAGTATTTAATGTGTCTTGAATCTTCTTAATACTTTCTTTCTCAAGTAATGGAGATACTATAGTCTTCTCATTATTGGTTAAGATTAAGTTAGAGATTGCTGTATATTTTGTCTCAAGAATTTCAACATTAAGATCAAGTTTCTTTAAGATACTTAACTCATCACTAGTTACTATGTTTGGAAGAAGTACACCATTATCGTTCCCTGTAATGAAGATTCCAATAAGTGGTGACTTAGCAATACTTACTCTAACCACCTCAGTCTTAAGTATATTCTCAACTACATTTATTATCTTTTCAGGAACTTCTAAAGGTACAAGTGTGTACTTGTTATTTGTAAATATGTAAACACCAATGACTGTATTTCCATAAATCGTTATGGGTACTACATCAAAACTAGTACTCATAACTTAAGTACTCACTAATTAACTCCTCACTTAAATACATTACATAACTTATCTACAACTTTCTTAATATTTTTCAACTTCTCTAAAGCTATACTATAAGCCTTCTCAAGACTATAGTCTTTTAAACTTCTTAAAGGTGCAAAGCCGCAGTCTGGTTTAACAAACATTAATCTCTCTCCATACTTCTCATAGGCTCTTCTAACAATACTCTCAACTTCAGTAATACTTTCAATCTCGGGATCTCTTGAAGAGACTACACCAATACTTAAAAACTTATCATATCTTTCAACATCATCTTTAGTATAGTATTCTAGATTTTCAGGTACTGACTTGTGTTCATGATCTAGAACTTTCAAATTATCTACATGTAGTAGAACTTCTTTCAAAAGTTTAGGTAATCTACCACATACGTGAATTCCATTCAATTTAGCTCTAGAATTCTTAAAAATCTTGCTATAAATTTCAACTAGATCATCGATACTGTAGTTAAACATTATCTTCTTAGCACCCACAATTACTGAAAGTATGGGTTCGTCAAGTACTATAAAGTCGTATCCAAGATTAGTGAAGTAATTGATGTAACTACAGATATAGTCTATGAAGAACTTGAAAATTAATTCTTTATCTCTAATAATTGAGCTTTTCAAGGGATCACCTTCAGGTTCTGTAAGTATTTGAAAGGCAAGTGTTAATGGGCCTGTAATTGGTGCTCTTAAACCTTTAAAACTAATACCTCGCTCTCTTAGATAACTTACACTAAACTCAGCTTCCTTAATTTCTAAGATGTTAAAGTCTAGCTTCAACTCCTCTACGTTCTTAATGATGTACTTACCTTTAATAATTAATAACTTTTCATTCTTAATCAACGATTCTAAAAACATATCTATAAAACTTCTAAGTTGTGGATATGGTGCATAATCAATACCAATACTATAGAGATCACTAATAACTCTTTCAACATTTTCTTTAGAGAATTCTAAGGGAAAGGAACCAACGCATGTTGTTAATAACCTCATAATTGACTAGTCATTTAATGAGTTCTTGAGTTTTTAAGTGTTAATATCACTGTAGTGAGGAGTTCAGTTTGGGCGCAAGTACATCATTGAGATTTCAGTTACGCTCATGCATCATCATGCTCTAGGTACAATTCTATTAACTAATTCGCACTTAGAAGCTACTGATATGGCTGATAGGGTTTTAGGTATCGATACAGTATCTACTCTAACAATCTTATACACCTTCTCTCTAAAAATATCATCGGTAATATCATCAGCAAAGACTAGCTCTTTAATGTCTTTAAAGATTATCATTTTCTCAGAGTATTCAAGATCTTTCCTTTCTCAGAGTATTCAAGATCTTTCCTGTTTATAGTTATTGAGCTAATGTTACTTATTACAAGAACTTCACCAGTCTCTGTAAGTCTTCTGATGTGAGATTCAATACCTCTAGATATTGTTTCAAGAGCAGAGATGTATCTTCTTAAAGCATCATTTATTAACTCACCTACTGTTACTCCAAGTTCTCTTGCAAGTCTAACAGCTCTCTCGTAGGTAGGTCTACTTAAGCCTCTTATAGTTACAGTCTTTTTCTCAGTCTCCCCACCAGACACGTTTTCACCGCTTAACAGGTATTCCTCTAGGTTAATAAACCTTCCCTAACCTCTTGGTCAAATAACACATGTACTCTATATTGAAGTGTGTTTTGAGAGGTGTGAGAGTACTATCTACTACCTCACTGTCAACTTTCTCGCCTCACGTTCAGTTTCTCTAAGCATAACGATATCTCCAATTCTTACAGGTCCTTTAACGTTTCTAGTAATTACACGTCCTTTATCACGACCTTCAAGTATTCTAACACGTACAATATTTACTTCACCTGCAATACCTGTACGTCCAAGTATTTGAACAACAACAGCAGCTACAGCATCTTCGTAAGGACTAAGCTTTTCTTCTCTAACTTCACTCATTAGCTTCACTGATTAATCTCCTCTTATTAATCTATCTCTACAATTCTCATTAGCTAATAATCATGATTTTGTTGAAGTGTTTGATCGTTAATCAACATTTATGTGCGTTAACGATCACCAATTAATTAAAATGTCGAGAAAGTTTTAAACTGTGATGTCACGGCATACTGAGAGTGAAGAGAAGTTTCTTACATAATCATCAATCAAGTAATGTTAGAGAAACCTCAAGATACTACATGGTCATAGTTGAATTGGATAGTTTAGAGAAGTTAGGTAAAGTTATAAGACTAATTATTGAGAATAATCTTAAGTTACTCTACATGTACATTAAGAGTGAGTATAGCAAGTACGTACTCACCCTAGTTTTAGATAAAGTGAGTAATAACTTCATAGACGTACTCTCAAACATGTGTTCTTTAAGGAGTTGTATTGAAATATTATCAAGAAGTGAATATCCAGATCTCATCATCATAGATTCTGAAAGTTTTGTTAAAGCGGTAATTAAAGCCATGACTGATTATGGAGAGATAATCATACCTTTCATACATAAGTTAGCACACATTGGAGGTAGTGTAAAATATGATAATGGCTTTACATATATTGCAAAACCTATAGACAAATTTAGACACTTCATGGACATGCTAATCTCTATGAATTGGTTAGGAAGCTATGAGATTAAGAAGATAAGTAAAGAACGTACAGAAATACTTATTGAAAATGGTTTTGAGAGTAGATCAGGTCTTCAAGGATTAACGTACCTTAAGGCATATATTGCAGGTTTCTTATCGAGAATGTTTAAAGAGACATATACTGTTAAGGAAGAAAAAATTGATAATAAGAGAGTAATTATAAAGATAATGCCTCATAGAGAATTAACTTAAAGCACTCTTATCTATCAGACCTAACAGTACATTCCAATCTTTCTCTGTCTTACAGAAAACACCTAAATTACCAATTTTAACCCTACTTAATCCAGCCTCTTTTAAAGCTAAATAGCCTTGAATCATCTCTATAACGTTTGGACTTCTATTACTCAACTTATATCTTGGAAAATAGGCTATAAGCATTGTTGGTATGTTTGGATCAATCTTAGCAATGTATTTACCGAAAGCTCTAATTTGATCAAGTTCAACAACTCCAGGTATGTATAGTAATACTATCTCCAGTACTAAATCGTATCTTAACGCTAATTCAGGTACTTTGAGAACCCACTTATTTGTTGTTCCTGTAAGCCATTTATAGACGTCTTCTCTATAAGCTTTCAAGTCTAGCCATATTGAGTCAAGACCAGCTTCTACATACTTTCTTAAATTTTCCTCTGTAAGTCCATAACCATTAGTTTCAATTTTAATCCAAAGTTTAGGCACCTCCTCCTTCAATTTTTGAAAGAGTCTCTCATAAAAGTCAACTCTACAATACAAGTCACCACCTGTGAATGATATTATATTTCTTGCAGGTCCATAGCCTTGAGGACTAAGCACTATTTGCCAAGGTTCAAGCTTTTCAGGACAGAGAGGACCTCTCTCACCGTGAGTTATACATCTACCACAATGCATACATAAATCACTAGCATGCCACATAGTAGCTCTTTCACGAGGTTCCCAGATTGTGACTATTTCAAGATAGTATTTTGCTTCTTTAACAATATCATCAATGCTCATCCAAGAACCTATAGGATTTCTAGAAAAATACCAACTGTGGCACATCTTGCAGTCATGATTACAGCAGGATTGATATACTGATAAGTAATCTTCAGGTCTGCTTAGCTGAATGTCATAGATTAATCTATACATTCTATTATTCTCAACCTTTAATCCCCATTCGCAGGGTCTTTTTCTCACACCTTTAACTTCAATAAAACAATTACAAGATTCATAACCTTGAATTGTGAGAAGACATTTCTTGAAGTTATCATCATTGATGATCTTCTCTAAGTTGGACATTCTTAAAGATACTTAACATTATGAGAATTTAACACTTATTGATGTGATAATTACTTTAAGGTCTAGGTGATCTCTAAAGCTATGGCTGTTGCCCCTCCCCCTCCATGACATAGTGCTGCTATTCCTCTCTTTCCACCCACGTGTTTAAGTACTGCCAATAATGTTGTTACTATTCTAGCACCACTAGCTCCTAATGGATGTCCTAGAGCTATAGCTCCACCAAAGAGATTCATCTTACTGTAAGGTACTTTTAAGTACTTATTAACCATTACAGGTACACTTGCAAATGCTTCATTAACTTCAAAAACATCAACATCATTGACACTCCATTTAAGTTTTCTTAAAAGTTTATCAATGACGTGCATAGGTGCTTCAGTAAATCTCCAAGAATCTGTGAGATGCCAGTCATAATCTACAATTTTAGCTATAGGTTTGAGTCCAAGTTCTTTAGCTTTATCTATAGTTGTTAATAGAAGTACAGCTGCACCATCACTAAGTTGTGATGAATTACCTGCAGTTAGCAAGCCGTCTGGATTGAAGACTGGTTTGAGTTTTGAAAGTTTTTCAATACTAGTATCTGGTCTAATACCTTCATCTCTATCTAGAAATACCTTTTCACCACTTACGTGAGTATCTACTGGCTCAAGATCTATAAAGAGCTTCTCTTCAGTAGCTTTCCAAGCACGCATATGACTTTGATAAGAGTACCAGTCGAGTTCTTCTCTAGATAGGTTATGCATTCTAGCTACCTTATCTGCTTCTTGACCCATAATCATGTTATCGATAGCGTCGTAGAGTCCGTCATGAACCATGAGGTCTATGAACTTTAGATCACGAAGAATTAGATGTCTAAATCCCCATCTAACATCACTTGGAAGTGCGATAGGTGCAGTACTCATTGATTCTGCACCACCAGCAATGACTATTTCTGCACGTTTGAGAACTAAATCCTTATACGCTTCAAATATAGCTTGCATTCCTGATGAGCATACCTTATTCACTGTGTATGCATTTACATTTAGAGGAAGACCTGCTAAGAAGGCTGCTTGTCTAGCAATGTTTTGAGCCATACCTCCCTGAAGAGCTGAACCAATAATTACTTCATCAATAAGATTAGAGTCAATATTTACTCTCTCAAGTAGAGCCTTAATACACTCAGCACATAATTGTGCTGTCTTTAAATTCTTCAAACTACCTCCAAACTTACCTATAGGTGTCCTTACGTAACCAACAATAACAACTTCATTACTCACGATAAGGCAAAAGTTACTACAGAATTTTTAAACAATACCGCCAATTGTCGTAAGGATTGCTATGTAGTGATACTCATTGACTAGAATCAGCAGCACCTCAGGCCTCATCAAGTACTCAGTGTGGGTTCAACTCATCAATCACTCTATACTTCTCTAACTAACTATTAAAATCTTCGTCTTACCCAATAACTACGTAGTCATTATAGAAACCATCAAAACTTACAACTCTAACTCTAAAAGGCAAGCTTAACTGTACAGATGCAGTACTTATAGTAACGTTTATTATAGATAATTCATGTGGTTGGAGTTTATCTGGAAATTGAAGAGAAGTATTATCATCACTTAATATTTCCGTAACATTATCACTTGACGTATCTAGAATTAAGACCGTACTTATGAATCTACATGGAACTTCTCCATCATTATATATCAAAATCTTCATACTCTCCACTATTCTCTCTGATGTTAAGTTTACAAGTACGTCAGTTATTGTAAATCTACACTTAGGTCTTGGCTCTTCAATACTTCCTAAATAGTTTATGAAAGTTGATACAATGATCACACCGAGAATCGTAACTATCAGCATTAATGTAACTACCGTTACAATTTCACTAACACCTCTCATCATTTCGTGACTGTAAAATTATAAGAAGGGTGCTTTTAGTCTCTTTCTTTAAAGTGAAATGAGTAGTTTTGATGTTGTTAAACAATTACTTGTAGAGCGAGATTTTGAAATAACTAACGTTAGTGAAGAATTTATTGAAGCATCATATGCAGATTTTAAGATAAAGATTTGGTTTCCCAAAGTTGATTATCTAGATTGGTATGATCCACTACTCTTAATTGAAGCTATGGGTTTAGATCAGATTGATGCATTAGTAATAGTGTCTTACAGACCATACTATCTAGCTGATGAAATTGCAAGATCTTTAAGTAAAGCCAAGTACTGGTATGGTGTTGATGTTAGTGTTGGTGTATACGCTATTGATGAATCCTTAATAGAGAAACAGCTTGAGGAAGCTTTAGGATTAGCTTTCATAAGATTCATAGATAAAGTATCCAATATCGATACATGTAATGGAGTTTGTCCACAATGCTTTAATAGTTTAAGATTGAGATATATTCATAAACATGTATCTAGAAGTCTAGGATGTCAAGTTATTGAGACTATACTCATATGCTACTCATGTGGTGTTAAGATTCATAGAGTTGAAATTATTGACTAGATAAATCTTTGAAGGTACTTTTCAAATCTCTTCCAATAAGTGAAGATTACCATCGCAATCATTACTAGAGTACCAAGAACTATCTTAACTAAGCTTTCCAGTACTTGCCCTATCTCTCTATTCCAAATAATTAAATCTCTAATAACATCAATAGCTAATGATGGTGGAAAGTTATCTGCAAAGTATCTTAAAGGCTCAATGAGCATCTCCTTAGGTGGCCACCAAATTCCTGTAGTGAAGACTATGAAGAGACCAAGAGCGACACCTAGTGAAGATGCTGCTCTTGGAGACTTTATGAGAGGTGCAAAGATTAGACCCAACATGTGTGTGAAGATTATTGAAAGTGCAAGAATTGGCATGATTATTAAGTGATTTAAGTTTAGAATGTTAAAAGTAAATCTAGCACCTAAAGCTAAACCTACAACTACAATTACGAGAGATGATATGAATATGAGTAGTATTGTTGTGACTAAGTCAATAATTACAAGATCTCTTAACCTTATAGGTGTTGATAATTGTCTTCTTAATATACCTTCACTATGCTTAAATACGAAAGTGCCTATTGCGGAGGTGAGTACGGTGTACATCATCATAAAGCCTATAGCACCAAGAGTATTCCATCCAAGAATTCTAGATCTATCTTTAAGAACTGAAGGTCTAACCTCCTTAAAATCTAGCCATAATGGATAAGCAATACCGAAAAGCCAGCCATGCATGAATTTTTCAAAATCTTCACTACTCACAAACTGTAATGTAGTATTACTAACGTTATGGTAATGCTTAAACCACATTTTCACTCCTTTAATAGCATAGGATACTGACATGTTTATTCTCTTAAAAGTATTGTTAAGATTAAATGATACTAACGGATTGATTACGTACCCAAGTAGTTGATAGTACTGTGATGGATTTTCACTCTTAATCCCAATCTTAAGCTTTACAGGTAACCATAATGTGTAGTTAAGTGATGATTTGTTAAGCACCGCAATGACTATATCTAAATCTTTCTTAATAATTAACTCTTCAATACAGAGAGTAACATTACTCTCACAGTAGTACTTCCTGATGTGAAAATAGACACTACTAGTACCATTACTTTCAAGAAAGTACTTTACCAATACGTCTGTAAAGTTTCTTGTAACTATCTTTACTGAAGTTACGTTAGTCCAATTAAACCATAAGTGTAGAGTAGTGTTTGTATTTTCAGTTTCATCAAGGTCAATAATACCTACATTTAGATCTATTTTAATAGCCTTTTCAGGAGGTACAAATATGAAAGCAACCATTAGGAGCCAGAAAAGTGGAAAAATTATAGTCCAAAAGATTACATCTTTTCTCCTAAAGAGAACTTTAAGAT